>WTKN01000340.1 GCA_011524395.1 Moorena sp. SS36440bin_2 | reverse complement strand
ATTGCCATTACACTCATCCCGTTCTTCAGGTGTTAAGTCTTAGGTTAATGGTGGTTAAGCTGTTCAGGGTAAGTATGCCTAATCAGTCTTGCTGGTTAGCAAATTGGTGAGCACCAAATAGAGAAAGTGCGATCGCAAACCCCAGCAGAATCGGTATCGCATACCAGGGAAACTCGGACACAGGTAAGTAAGCAGCAGCCCGGAGTCCAGTGCTGGTATAACTTAGAGGCAATAGATAGACAATAACTTTTAGGGCTGTAGGTAAGGTCCCTGGGTCAAAAAACGTCCCACCTAGGAACGACATCGGCACAATTAAGAAGTTGTTGAAAAGACCAACCATTTCTAAGGATTTGACATTCAATCCCACTATCACCCCTAAACCCGCAAACACAGCACAATTAAGCACTAGCAACAACAGAAATAAGGGATTGAGAAAACTCCATACTTTCCCAGTAAACAGCACTGCTACTAAAATCACTGAACCAGATGTCATTAATCCCCGCAAAATCCCCGCCATCATTTTGCCGACATGCAAGGCTAAGGGATGCACTGGCATCAACAAGGTTTCCTCAAAGGTTTTCGAGTATAGCCGTTCACCGCAAATGGAAAAGGTGGTGCCAGCAAAGCTAATGGTCATAGACGACAGCGCCACCATTCCTGGCAAAATAAATTCTAAATAGGAATCACCAACTGGGGGAGTCATTGTCCGATCTAACGTACTCCCTAGGCCAAGACCAAATGCCAATATGTAGATCACTGGGGAGATTAGCCCACTAGCAACCACTTGGGTGGCTCGCACCCGTAACTTTAGCCAGTCCCCCCACAAAACCGTGAGGCTATCGGTGACGATAGTCGGTAACTGAGACCCTTTGATGGTGTTTGGATGGGGCAGTGATAGATTGGATTTCACAGTATTGGTTTAAATTAAGTTAAATTTTCCTTTACATTACTCAATGTTATCACTGACCCTCAACACTCAGGACTATTGTCAAATCAGGTACTCAAAGAGGGCAAGAAACTAACTATACCAGGAAAGGCAATAATCAACACTAGCACCAGCAGTTGCAACAGGATAAACGGAATCGCACCTCGGTAAATTTCCATGGTTTTCACCTCTGGTGGAGCGACACCCCGTAAATAAAACAGAGCAAAGCCAAAGGGTGGTGTCAGAAATGAGGCTTGGAGATTGGCTCCGATAATTACCCCATACCAGACCAAGTCAAGGTTAAGCTGTTGAGCCACGGGAGCAAACAGCGGTACTACAATAAAGGCAATCTCAAAAAAGTCTATAAAGAAGCCTAGTAGGAAAATAGTTAACATACTGACTACTAGGAAGCCAATGTAACCGCCGGGAAGGTTTAACAGCATCGCTTCCATGACGCGATCGCCATTCAAGCCACGAAACACTAAACTAAATGCTGTTGAACCCAGCAATATAAATATCACCATGCTGGTAATCCGCATCGTCGCATCAGAGCTCTGTCGCAGGGATGGCAAATTCAACTGACCATTGGCACCAGCCAATACTATTGCGCCCAGGCAACCCACAGCCCCTGCTTCCGTTGGAGTGGCAATGCCAAAAAAGATACTGCCCAATACTAATAGAATTAACAATAACGGCGGTACCATTGATTGGATCACCCGCTTTCCCAAGGCTTTGCCACTGATATTTCGGACTTCTAGGGGTAGGGCTGGTGCTGCGTCTGGCTTGAGCCATGCTACGATTATCACATGAATGGCAAACGCCCCAGCCATCATTAAACCAGGAATCACGGAACCGATAAATAGGTCTCCTACGGAAATTCCTAACTGATCCGCTAATACCACTAGCACCACACTAGGGGGGATAATTTGTCCTAATGTCCCCGATGCCACGATTACCCCAGTGGCTAGTTCTTTGTTATAACCGTAGCGCAACATAATTGGTAGGGAAATCAGTCCCATTGCCACTACTGTTGCGGCAACGACTCCAGTAGATGCGGCCAGCAACGCCCCCACAATCACCACCGCTAAGGCCAATCCCCCTCGCAGCCGTCCAAACAGAATTCCCATGGTTTCCAACAGCTGCTCAGCAATGCCAGATTTTTCTAGCATGGAACCCATAAAAATAAAGTAGGGCACTGCTAGGAGAGTGTAGTTGCCCATGATCCCGAAAATCCGCTGGGGCATAGCGGTCATGAAAATCGGGTCAAAGATACCCAAACTCACTCCTATGATGGCAAACAAAATTGCCACCCCACCTAGGGAGAAGGCTACCGGGTAGCCGATGGAAAGTAATACTAAGGCACCGCCAAACATGGCTGGACCTAACCAGTCATAACCCATGGTTTTAGTCCTCCTCCTGGGGTGCCAAATATCCCGCAAAAATTGCCCAGTTTTTGATCGCTTCTGAGATTCCTTGAAGAATCAGCAACCCAAAGCTGACAATAATCATGGATTTAATTGGGTAACGGGGTAACCCTCCTGGATCTGGGGACATCTCTTGAATCGTCCAGGAATTAACAATTGCCCCCCAAGAAAAATAAATTACCATGATGCAGAACGGAATTAAGAACAATAATGTCCCAATTAAATTAGCGATCGCTTGAGCCTTTGGCCTCAAACTCTTATAAAAAACATCCACTCGCACATGGCCATTATGCTTAAGAGTGTAAGCCGCCCCCAACAGGAATACTAAGTCAAATAAGTACCACTGAGTTTCGATAAACCCATTAGAACTTAAATTTTCTCCTATAAAACGTCCCAAGTAGCGACCAACGACATTCCACACACCAATCATGATCATCAGTGGCAAAATCCAGTAGGTTAAGCGACCGATTCTCTCGTTGAAGCTATCAATTACTCTAGAGATACGTAATAGTTGTTGCAATAGCTACACTCCTCACTTACCAGCTATTGGAATGATATTTTATCATAGCAAGTCCCAAGTCGCTAAGTAGCTGGACAAAAATAAACCTCGCTGTCTTAACTTGTGTAAAGTTGCCAAAAATCCCTCTATTCCCTGCTCCCTGCTCCCTGCTCCCTGTTCCCTGTTCCCTGTTCCCTAAAAACCCATAACGAAAGACCTAACTGAATTGCAAACCGCTGTAGGGATTTTTGACAATTTGAGACCTATCTTTTGATATCACAAATCATTACGCTCTTTAACTATCGATCGGTTCAAGCCATATATTCACCTTTCCCCGGCTACAGGAGAAAAATAAAGTTGACCGGAAGAACGTTAATAAACAGAGGAAACCAAGGAGTTTAAAAGGATTGACCGGGGCTAGTCCGAAAATTTCAGGTATTAGCCAGTTCCATAGAACAATAACGAGTGAGTATCTTATTAGAGGTTCAATCTGCGAACTCAACATCGACGACAGACAAAAATAAATACACTGTCCCCAATTGATGGTGGTGTCATTGGACTGGATATTGTAAGAATCACCCATTACTTTTTACCTGGTATTCATAGGTAAATAACAATCTCGCTAGAATCGTCAGCCCAATTGCTTGAAGCCATGAAACTTTTTGAATGTCAAACATTGTGGGCATTAGCCAATTCCAGAGCATAAATACCAAAGGGCTCCAAAGAATTGAAATCAAGATTAAAACAGGAATTCGTATTAAGGATTTGATGGTTGATACCTTAAGGGTCTCGAATACCCAATTCGGAATAGTATTCTCAATTTCAGATGGTGATGGTGTCATAATTTCTCTCCTAGGATAAGCTAATCTGATTTGGGAGCATGTCACTTTTGAACTTAGGTACATAGATCCCCCCTAACCCCCCTTAAAAAAGGGTTTCAGCTTGCTCTGATAGTACATCGTTCATCTCTGCTGCCACTTTGATCTACTCCCAATTTGATCAAAACTTAGGAGACACAGGGATGAGAGGCTTTGTAAGCCATGGGTTTTACCTCTTGCTGCTATTCATTTCAATCAAGATATTTATAGAATGTCAGATAATCCCCTGGCTTCGCAGTACCCTTAAGGGTACCTTTTTTGTTAAGAATGATTAATGTTAAGTTATTTTAGCTATAGCATTTTCAGACATGCTATATTTCAGTATCTAAGAGGATATCTCCCAAGTTTTTTTATACTGAATTTTGCCCCCCTAGCCCCCCAACTTTGGGGGGAAAAAGAGTCAATTTGCTTCTAAAAGTCCCCCCATTTTGGGGGATTTAGGGGGCTTGGATGTAGCAAATGAGACTTCTCAGACAACCTCTAATCCATATTTTACCGATTAGCACAAAAATTATTAACAATAAGCCTCATCTATACTTTAATCTGAATAGATCAAAAACAAGACAGCGATCGCCTTTGAATTGAGAATGAAGAATTAAGAATTAAGAATTAAGAATTAAGAATTAAGAATTAAGAATTAAGAAT
>WTKN01000226.1 GCA_011524395.1 Moorena sp. SS36440bin_2 | reverse complement strand
AGAAGTCAGAAGTCAGAAGTCAGAAGTCAGAAGTCAGAAGTCAGAAGTCAGCTAGGACTAGATTTCAGAGTTTAGGAGCGATGCAGGGAGGTAGCGCGGTCTTGGGGGTTTCCCCCATGAGCGACTACCGGTGCGGTCTTGGGGGTTTCCCCCATGAGCGACTGCATCAAGACAATGTCAAACACCTTAATGGGTAGTGCTATAACATGAGTGCCGAGTGTAGTGTTCTTAGCTTGAGGTAATTGGTAGTCTTTACCAATCCAGACTGGTCCGAGGAGAGTCTTAGTCGGTTGCTTTCTTTTTTGTCCGCAAATCATCCCAGCAATGAGGATTTTAATTATTATTTTTATCACTACTTAATAGCGAAACTCTGTAAATAATAACTCCTCCATCTGAGCGCCAATCAAGTTTTTTAAACTTATTTAAATAATCAAAAACGAGCTTGTTTGTGTTATTTTCTATAGGAAGTATCCATCCCTTATTTGTAACATTTTGAGCGGAATGGCAGATGTCTTGATAAGTGTAGCAAAGCAAGAGAAATTGCGATTGTTTTTGAGCGATTAGCACCTCAATTAATTTCTGTAAATCTTCAGGCTTCTTAGTGAGAAAAAAAGTTTTTTTTCCAAAAACTGCTTGCAGTTCTTGAGCAATAAATTGGTGAGATACAGCAACAACTGAGTTTGGCTCTTTTCGTAAGAACGTAAGGGCTGGAAATACTCTTTGACGATAATCTTGCAGTAAACGGCTCGTACCTATATAGGTATTGGTATAAATTCCAAGACTAAAAAAAACTGCAAATATCCCCACTCCAACCAGTCGCCAACTAAACCTATTGCTTCTGAATACAGACTTGAGGATAACTATCGCCAATAAAGAAATCAATGGGATGATAATCAATATAAATCTAGGTCCCCATTGTTTACCTCCACTACTTGGTAACAAGATTGGAGTGCCATAAATGAACAAGATGCAGATGATAAATAAAATTTTTATCCTTGGTTGCAATTTTAGTTTTATGTCAACCAAAGACAGCAGTAGATAGAGAAAAGGAAATAAAATGATTGGGAAGTAATAAAGTAAATCAGAATTCATCTGCTGAAAATATTTGAATGCTTCTTCTCCTCTACTTCGTAAAGAAATTTCTTCTACTACCTGAAGACCATGAGTCCCTAAGGGATGATGGTAAATCATTGCATTCAAAGCAAAAAATCCAGCAACGCTCAGTAGCATGCTGCCAATAATATGCTTCTTATTTTCTAAGGTAAAATTAACTTTTGATATAGCGTATGCTATTACACCAATAAAACCAATGAAGCGGATGGATTCGGCTTTCATCCAGATAGATAGTGCAATAACAATTGCACTAAATAAGAAGGCAAAGTCAAATATAAAGCTTACTCTTGGCGAAACAAAAGATAGTAGTAATACAATTCCCACCAGACAGAGAAACTCTGGTCTAAACCAAACAGATAAACCTAACAGTATTCCCCCTAAAATAGCTTTTTTTGGAGATAAATTTGATTGGCTTGGCACTAAGATAGTGACCAAACCCTCAAAAGCTAGGAAAATTGCTAGGGTATGCTCCCAGTACATAGCACCATACAGAGATAGTGGCGAAGCAAATATCAGAGTAGCTAGGGCTAAAGAAGTAGCAGTAGCTCCCAATTTGAGGCGTTGACAAGTCAAGGAAAAACTGAACCACAATGCCCACAAGGAAGCCAGCGGAAGGATGTAGAGTCCCCTGAAACCAAAGAGTGCATAAAATGGTGCGCTTACTAAGGGAAAAGTGAAAGGATATTGGCTAAAGTACTGCTGGGATATTTTGTAAGCAAAGGGTGGTTCAAAAGGATAAAGTCCTTCATTCCAAAGTTGCTGTACCCAAGCCTGTGCGGATAAATGTAAGTCAAAGCGAAAATCACCAGATGCAAACTGCTTTGCCTGTAAAGCTTTTAGTCCAGCATCGCCACTAAAAAAAACTTCATCAGGGATTTGCCATTGTAGGTAAAGCGAGAACAAGATACCAGCTAAAATCACGATCAATGGCAGCTTATAGAGCTTAATTTTCATTTTCTATCTGATTCAGGGTAATCGCAGCTATTTTGTAGAAATTGTACTTGACAAAACAGACGTTGGCGCAGAGGTTGGCTTTGGCTCAATTCAGACTAGACAATCTCTGCAGAATCAAGGAAATTGGATAGAGATTAAATTAGTCTGTTCACATGCTCATTGGCCCTGATGTCTATTGGCTTTGGTGCTCCCACCCCATCCCCTTACAAGGGTAGGTTTTTTACAAAGGGGCGAGTAGGTACTTTGATTGTCAGCCATGCTTTGCGCGAGTGGGGGTTTCCCCCAAGACCGCGCTGCATCGCTACGTATAAATTACTAAAAATATGTATCAAAATACACACTATTTTCCGGGATAATTCTCCCCATTTCTCGCTTTTCCCGATTCCCGATTCCCGATTCCCGATTCGGTGATTCCCGATTCCCGACCCAAATGTAAAAAACCTACCCCTGTGAGCACCCCATCCCCCCTTTCAACTCATGGGTGGAGCAGTAACCCACCCAGCTAGAGATTAAGCTGATCAATTTCAGGTGTTGGGTAAAAACGGTAACGGTAAGCTTTTTCACTCATGCTCACATTTTAAATTATTGCGTGTGAGCCAATACATTGACCGTAGGTCACGCTACGGGAAGGCAATTCCTCTCCCGCTAACCCTACGGGTATAATGGGAGAGGAATTGCTCAAGAAGATGAGTACAATTACTAATCGGCTAAACCGCGCCCTTGAACTTGAGCCAATGCGATCGCATCTTGTTCAGCTGTATGTTCAGTGTAATAACCAGCAGCTTTTTTGGCAGCGATTTCTACTTGGGCATCAGCGGGAATCAAGTGTTCTGGAATGGGAATGCGCTGAATAATCTCAATACCGGATTGAACGATAGCGTTATATTTCATATCGCTCATAGATACAAAACGGTCAATTCGTTTAATTCCCAGCCAATGGAGCACATCAGGCATTAGTTCTTGGAAGCGGATATCTTGAACTCCAGCCACACACTCTGTACGGTTGAAGTAGGCATTAGCGCTATCACCTCCTTCCTGACGTTTCCGGGCATTGTACACTAGGAACTTAGTTACTTCACCTAAGGCGCGACCTTCTTTACGGAAATAAACAATGACACCTGCACCTCCAGCTTGGGCTGTCTGGACACAGACTTCTAGACCATGAACTAGATAAGGACGACAGGTGCAGATGTCGGAACCGAAAACATCGGAACCATTACATTCATCATGAACTCGTACAGCCAGAAGTCGATTGGGTTCAGTAATGGCTGCCACATCACCAATTAAATAGACAGTGATGCCACCAATCGGGGGTAAGAATACCTTTAAATCGGGGCGGGTGATCAGTTCCGGGAACATACCACCGGTTTGCTGGAATAGAGCACGGCGCAGGTAACTTTCCTGAATGTCCAATCGTTGGGCAATTCCCGTTAGATACCAAACCGGGTCAATTGCTACTTTAGTGACTACTAAACTACCATCATTTTTAATAATTTTGCCATCAATTGCTAAACGCTTTTTCTCTACAGCATCCTGTAGTTCTGGCATATTGATATGAGCTTTGGTGATGGCAATTGTGGGTCTAATGTCGTATCCCTGCTGATATAAATCGCGATAAACCTCACCTACCATGGCTCCAAAGGGGTCGATAGAAACAATCAAATTAGGGTCAGTCCAACTGGGATAAGGACCAATGGGAACGATGGGAGCAGTGTTGGTGAGATCCGGGCGGTGATTAGGCTGGAGTGTACCACTGGCTACAGCTAAGGCTCGATACAGTGAATAGGAACCTGAGTGAGTACCAATAACATTGCGATGAGCTGAGTTAACTAAGGTACCGACAATGGGTCCTCGCTTGAGGGGGTCACTTTCTCCCCAGTGAATTGCTGGTGAATTGCATCTTGAAGAGCTGGGATGGGAGGTTAAAACGATATGCTTGGGTTTGGTTATAGTTTTTGAATTTTCCATTATAGTTAATCTGTAGAATGCACCGATGAGTGTCTAGGTCTTAATATCTAAGACTTGGTTAATAGAGATAAACTACTATAGTAACAATTTCTAACAGGACTATCAGTAGTTTCTATTACTATTGCTCTAGTGGGCAAGAATTATTGCGGAACCAGTGCCTTGAGCTGTAACATGCAAAAAACCAAATTACGCCACCATGACTCCAAGCTCAATCCCTCACAAGGTACTTATAACAAGGAGTTTCGTATTTTGGTATTTATCATATTTTTAGCGTCTGCGCCCTTAACTTAGCACCATTCATATTATGTATGAATAAATTTCGCCTTCTCTGTTTTATATTGTCCCTCTTCTTGGTCATCTTTGCTGTTGGCAGCATTTCTTCTGCTCAGATAACCGATCCCATTCCCGAGCCAATTAAAAAGTCAAAACTCTCTGTCGGATTGGAAGAAGTTGTTCAAATTCCCAATAGTGGAACTGGAAGAAAGAAAGCTCCTCGCTTGAACCTGCTTACCAATGCAGGAGATGGTAGCGGAAGATTATTTGTTAACGATATGCGTGGCAAGTTGTATGTCATTGTTGACGGCACTGCTACTGTTTATATGAATCTGAAAAAACTAATTTGTGCAGACTTTACCTATGAAACTCCTCAACAGGGCTTCGCTTATTTTGCTTTTCATCCAGAATTTGCTCAGAATGGAATTTTTTATACTGTAACTAGCGAAGTTAAAACTGGCGGTACTCCTGACTTCCCCGTTACCAAATCAATTATTGACAGTAACAATAACATTATCGAAAGTGCCCACCACGATGTAATTCGCGAGTGGAAGGCAACAAACCCTTCTAGCAATACTTTTGTCGGAACATTCCGTGAGATTTTGCGCATTGAAGAGCCTTACCCAGATCATAATGTTGGACAATTGGGCTTTAATCCCAATGCTAAACCAGGGGATGATGATTATGGCTTGCTCTACATTGCAGTAGCTGATGGCGGTAGTGATGGCTACCCTGTTAGCGATACCGATCCCTTGGATAATGGACAGAATCTAGGAACACCCCTGGGCAAAATTCTCAGAATCGATCCCTTTGGCAATAATAGTGTTAATGGTCAATATGGTATTCCTCGTGATAATCCTTTTGTTACAGATGAAGAGCCTAAAACCTTGGGTGAAATCTGGGCTTATGGACTGCGTAATCCCCATCGTTTTAGCTGGGATACTGGTGGCGAAGGCAAAATGTTGATTGCTGATACTGGTCAGGCTTTTATTGAAGAAGTTAATCTTGGTATCAAAGGAGCTAACTATGGTTGGGGCGAGGGGGAAGGTACTTGGGTTATAGAGGAAAATAATGAAAATGTTTTGTTTGCATTACCCAAAAACGATCGCTCCTATGGCTATACTTATCCCGTTGCCCAATATGACCATGACATCCCCCCCGACATAAAAGGCTTCTATGGAATTGCGATCGCTGGTGGTTATGTTTATCGGGGCAAAGCAATTCCTGAATTAATCGGTCAATACATTTTTGCTGACTTCGCTCATGATGCCAGATTTTTCCACGTTCCTGTAGATGAACTTGTCGATGGCAAACAGGCAAAAATAAAAGAACTCAGACTCTTTGACGGAGAGCAAGACGCTTCTGTTCTGGAAATCATTGGAAAAAAACGCTCTGATGTGCGATTCGGGGTGGATGAAGAAGGAGAAATCTATGTGACATCAAAACAAGATGGTAAAGTTAGGAAACTCGTTCGTTCACCAAAATCCCCTATTGACCAGAATAGTTTGGAATAATGATGGTTATGGAATTCACCTTATTGTAGGTTAGGTTGAAGGATAAAACCGAACATCTGATTAATCCAGGATAATTTCTATAACTTTCTAGGGCATCCCTTTAATCTTAATACGGATACGATAAAGACTGTTTCTTGCTGTAATGTAAAGGGTTTGGTAGTCACTATCACCCCAGGCTAAATTAGCAGGGGCTTCTGGCACTTCAATAATTCCCAGTAGGTTGCCACTAGGATCAAAAATCCAAACTCCTCCTGGTCCAGTACTGTAAACATTTCCTTGGATATCTACCTTCATACCATCTGCTGCACCCTCTTTACTAGGAGGTTTCAGTTCCGCAAAAAGTTTTCCATTCTCTAATATCCCGTCTGGCTTGACATCAAAAACCCGAATATGACCTCTTTGTGAATCATTCACATATAATTTAGTTTCATCTGGGGAAAAAACAATACCATTAGGGCGAACAAAGTCATCAACTAGCAGGGTTAGTGTTCCATCTGGTGCTAGGCGATAAACACCATAAAAGCCTAATTCTTCTTGTTCGGATTTGATGCCATAGGGAGGATCGGTAAAATAGATGCTACCATCTGATTTGACTGCTAGATCGTTGGGACTATTCAGCCGCTTGCCTTGGTAGTGACTAGCTAGAGTTACGATTTTTCCATCTTTCTGTGTTAGGGATAGACGACGATTACTATGTTCGGCAGTAACTAAACGCCCTGAGCGGTCTAAGGTATTACCATTAGCATTGCCAGAAGGTTGACGAAAAATCTCGGTTTTCTGCTCTGGTTGCCATTTATAAATGGTATTAGCTGGAATATCACTAAATAGCAGAAAGCCGTCGGGATGCCAAACAGGTCCTTCAGTAAACTTAAAAGCTCCTGCTACCTTTTCAACTTGAGTATTGGGAGCAATAATTTTTCCTAGATTATTTTGTTTGGTGTAAAATTTATAAACCATTAGGTGTCGGTAATTTTCACCTGGATTCAAGATAATCGAAGGAAAGTTAGGCTGATTGACTGAGTCAGGAAAATGTTGTGTCTCTAAGCACAAACCTTGATGATTTGTATAAACAACATCTCCTTTACCCACAGTTCTAAGGTTAGGAATATTTCCCGAAAAAAACTGCATTCCTGGCTGATTCGTGTGAAGCTCCATCACTCGACCTGATTTTGGTTCATATACAGTAGCTGCGAGTTTAATTTTTTCTGATTCTCCATTCAAAACATAATTGAGGTCGTAACCTCCTGGATAGTTTTGCTTTAGGGTATTTCTAAGCTGATTAATTCCATCTCCAATCAACTGAGTCTGAGTAAAGTCGTAGGGTGTATTTTTAACTGATTTAATCTCTCCTGTAGGGATGCGCTGTTCGTTGTTAGGCGTATATCTATCGGCATTGATCGTTAAATATTGTCCTAGAATATTCCCAGAACTATGGCCAGCCAAGTTCCAATATGAATGATTCACCAAGTTGACAGGAGTAGGTTTGTTAGTGGTAGCAGTCATTTCCAGCTTTAACTCATTATCGTTAGTCAGAGTGTAAATAGCTGTAACTTTTAAATCACCTGGATATCCTTCTTCTGTGTCAGGACTCAGATAAGTTAGTTTTAGTGCCTGTCCTTGGCTACTGTTAATCGGTTCAGCTTTCCAAACTACTTTGTCAAAACCTTTTTTACCACCATGTATGTGATGGGAACCGGCATTAGCAGCTAGATCATACCTTTGACCATTGAGAGTGAACTGAGCATCTTTAATTCGATTAGCGACGCGACCAACAATTGCACCATAATATAGGTAGTGCTTAGCGGTCAAATAACCTTCTAGACTATCAAATCCCAGCACTACATCATCTAGCTTACCGCTGTTGTCAGGCAAGTGTAATTCAGTAAGAGTAGCACCATAGTTGGTTATCTTAACTACTAAACCATTGGTATTGGTTAAAGTATAGAGATCAACGTTTTGACCATCTTTAGTCTGGCCAAATTCAATTTTATTTATACTTTTGTTTTGTTTGGTCTGGTAGTTATTTGCTGTGGCGTAAGATTGCTCAGGGTTAAATCTATTGTATAAATCGGATTTTAATAAAAGTACACTCATTACCATTGCGGTAAAGATTGTGATTATTTTTAGTAACATTGAGCCAGTAAGCATAGTTTCTTTGTTAGTAATTGTAATCTGTTAAAAGTATAATATATATTTTTTTTTAGGAAGATAATAGAGGGGCACTGATTCCGCATGCTGGGATGAGAGATCGCCATTGGTAAGAAGTTAAATACGAATACCTTGTGGTGAACCCTAATGGGTAATGGATAATCCGGAGCCAATTAACTATCACCAGTTCACTCAATATAAAATTACTGAAGCTATATCATATTAGCCGATAGTTTAGATATCAATAATCCAGGAAAACTCAGGGATTTGAACTAGGGCTGCTAGTAAATGATTGAGTCTGGACAACTAGAAACACGCTGATTTATTATTAGTTCTTATTACTTCTTATTCCTTTTAGGATTAGGCTGAATGGTTACAACCAGTGACCTTGATTGTACTGACATTTATTAAAATGAGGAGAGTGCTAGGTTAAGCCTAATCTAATTCCAGTGGAATTATAGCAAATTTAATCCATATTAGGCATTGTTCTTAAAAATTATTTACATACTTTACATATGATACAAGCTTTATCACCAATTACGACTACTGACTTGGCGAGAGACTTGGCCACACTAGGGATTGATTTAATTCGTAAAGCTGGTTGTGAGTATGGAGATATCCGTATTTGTACTTACCGTAATCAGAAGCTAACTGCACAGGATCGCTCCCTTAGCCAACTTTGTGATAATGTTAGTTCTGGCTTTGGGGTAAGAGTTTTACTAAAGGGCGCTTGGGGCTTTGCGGCTAGTCCCTATAAAACTCCAGAGGAAGTAGAACGAATGGTGGCTTTAGCTGTAGAAATTGCTAAAGGTAGCCGCCTTTCTCAGCAAACACAGGTAAGATTAGCGCCAGTAGAAGCCTATCGCGATAGCTATATTACTCCAATCGAAATTGACCCGTTTACTATACCAATTACTGAGAAAGCAGATTTACTATTGCGTATTAATAATCAATTGCTTAGCTATAGCGATCGCGGAATTAAGAAGGCTTACTCTTTCCTACGTTTTACTCGTGAAGATAAGATTTTTGCCTCTACTGTTGATTCCCTAATTGAACAGACTATATACCGCAGCTATCCAGGTCTAGGTTGTACAGCAGTTGCCAATGGTGATGCTCAAAACCGTAGCTATGAGCGTCCACCTTTAAATATCGGTTACGAGCATATTCAACCTCCAGACCTTTTGAATCAGGTAGAACGGGTAGCAGAAGAAGCAATAGAGAAAGTTCATGCTCCCAAAGGACCTTCTGGTATTCGCAGCACTCTGATTCTGAAGCCTAGTAATCTCCACCTAACGATTCATGAATCGGTGGGACACCCTACGGAACTAGATCGGGTGTACGGCTATGAGTCAAATTTTGCTGGTACTAGCTTTGCGACTACTGATAAATTAGGCAAGCTGCAATATGCTGCTCCTTGGGTGAATTTTAAATGCGATCGCACTCAATCGGGGGGACGTAGTACTTTAGGCTATGACGATGAAGGGGTACCTGCACAAGATTGGTATGTTGTCAAGGATGGCATTTTAGTAGACTACCTCACTGACCGGGAAACCGCTTATCGACTAGGTAATGCTAGTAGTAACGGTTGCGCTTACGCCGATAGTTGGTCAAGTGTACCGATGGTGCGGATTCCTAATTTAGGGTTGGAACCGGGAGCAGAGGGAGGAAGTCACTCTGCCACACTCGCAGAAATGATTGCTGAGACTCAGGAAGGGATTTTAATTGATGGTAGAGGTAGTTTTTCCATTGACCAGCAGCGACGTAATTTTCAGTTTGGTGGAGATGCTTTCTGGAAGGTGGAGAAAGGTAAAGTAGTGGGCATGCTGAAGGATGTCACCTATCATTCTATGAGTACTGATTTCTGGAATAGTGTTGATGCCATTGGAGTGGCTTCGGAACGGGAGCAGTTTGGTACCCATATGTGTGGTAAAGGCGAACCGATACAAATTGCTCAAATGACTCATGCTTGTGTGCCGGTGCGGGTGCGCAATATTCAGATTGGGGGATCCTAAATCGTTAATTGTTAATAGTTTTTTGATGGTTAGTTGGGTAGCTCGATTAATTAGTGTTAGGTCAAACAGAGGTAAATGTTACCATCCATTTCTCAACTCACTATCTAAGATGGAGGAAAAGTATCGGCATTGCTCAATCAAGCAATGCCCTTCTTATTTATTATTTCAAATATCAAAAAATAACCTTTTCTGGTTAACCATTCCCAGATTAAGCAACACCAAAAAATCACGCCCACTCCGTTGGTTACCCCTTCGTAAACTCCCTCGGACTAGACTGCTCAACTCAAGCGGGCTCGGGTGCTATCGCTAATTAGTTTTAGGAAAACGAAACCGTAATAGCGATAGCACCCGAAAGCCCGCACAGTCACGAGCAGGCTAGTGATGCGTGGTTGAACTTATTCCAGGGACGGCGATCCACCGCCCAGATTGCAAGGCTGTTTACCAACTGATGGAATGGACGTGATTTATTGATACTGACGAGCGTGCTGCATCCGCAACGCCAGTATGTGTTCACAAGGACCTTTGTACAGCTTATTTTGCTGATACCAATTACAGGTACACTCTGCCGCTATTATACGTTCATCACGATCAATTGTCAAAACGGGATTATAGGTTTTGCTTTTATCTCTGACATTTCCCTGTAGCTGGAGTGTACCTTGAGTGTCGTTTATTGAGGTTACTTCTACGGCATTGTTACTTAAGAAGCGGGTTGCTGTTTCTTCTCGCTGATTGGCAAACCGTAACCGTTCCATGGGTAAGGGCTCTCGGGAGAGTTCCCGGACTCGATATACTTGCTTGTTTAAGTCGTACATGGCTCGTCCGGCTTGGGTGTAAGCTCCTAAGGCACCTAGGACAGCAGTAGGACTTAAGTCTAAGCGCTGGGCGAGACTGTGGGGACTTTCTACCCAGTTTTCTCTGAGTGCGTCAAAAATGAGTTGTTGGGTCCACTGGTCTACATCTGCACGGGGTGCCATTAAGTCAAAGTTCCCAGCTTGAGACCAATCGTTAGCTGTCCATCCTGATAAGCCGAGGGTAAAGGACATATCCCCCAAGTCAGCTACATAAAAGGATGGCATACCGGTTCCGAGTAGGTGAATGCTAAATTTGTTGGCAATGGGGATAAGACGTTCTAGGATGTGGAGGCGGCGGCGTCCCCAAACTCGGATGACCTGTTCTGATGAACCTTGATAGGGCGATCGCGAACAGACTATGTCGATGTTCCAAGGCTCAAATACTATTCGCACGGGTTCTCCTGGTTTGAGATGGTAACGCATTCCCCGTGGGCCAGTTTTTTCTTTGTGGCGACGCAACACAAAACAGATATTGTGAATATCCATCGGCTGCAAGTCAAAGGTTGTGGCCGGTAAGGCCATGGCGGAACTGACTTGTAGAAATCCTCTTACCCAACTGTCTGGTAGGTCAATTTTGACTTCTTTAAATGCTGCTTCATGGGTGGTTTTGACTTCAAAACCGGAGGGGTCAATTTCAAATTGGGTTGTCTTGTAACTGCGGATTTTTTGAAATTCGTTGTAAAGGGCGGCGGAGTAGTCTATGTTGGTTGTACCGCAGGCGAATTCGCTGATAGTTTTAAAGACTTCGTAGCTGGCTCCTAGTCGGCCATAACTGGATTCATCTTGGCTGAAACATTCAAAAAAGACTTCATCGGGATGAACAGTAATTACTGGATCGAGGACAAACCAGGCATCACGGTCTTTCTGATAGAGATAATTGTAGTACTGTTGTCTGGCTTTATAAAAGGTGGATAATCGTTGATATCGGTTCTGATTTAATTGAGTTAGTTCTGCTTGTAAGGGGTGAATTTTATTGGCGAGGTCTTGGCGTTGTGCAGCTATAAGTTGCCAGTCTTGTTGGTCTTGGTTAGCACGCCATTGTTTATACTCAGTTCTGTCTTTGGGTTTGAAGCGTAAATCGGAAACTACTACGTCATGTAGGGCACTGATGGCTTCTCGAAAGGCTACATTTTTCCCTAATTCACCAATGAAGTAAGTGGGAGGACGCTTGGTGTCTGGGGAGAAAGACATTTGGGTGCTGCTGCCGCGATCGCTAACTGCTGTACTAGTTTTATAGGCGTAGTTAAATTCCATATTTTTTAGGGTGTTGAAGTATTTTTTTAATTCTTAATAAGGGAATCGGGAATCGGGAATTGGGAATCGGGAATCGGGAATCGGGAATCGGGAATCGGGAATTGGGAATCGGGAAAATTATGAAATAGATAATGGAAATAGATAATACTAGTTTTTGGTGTTATCCTGAATCAGTATTTTGTTTAATGAGCTATCAGGATATATTTGAAAATGCTATAGGGTTTCTCATACTATCGCTACTAC
Organism: Moorena sp. SS36440bin_2; assembly: GCA_011524395.1. Lineage (GTDB taxonomy): Bacteria > Cyanobacteriota > Cyanobacteriia > Cyanobacteriales > Coleofasciculaceae > Moorena. The sequence continues at coordinate 28,056 of WTKN01000226.1, read as the reverse complement.
CGACTCCCGACTCCCGACTCCCGACTCCCTATTCCCGACAATCCACAATTGATAAATCCCTACATTCCTCTTACTTCAGATACTGGTTTAACGTTAATAGGAAGAGAAATACTAGGATAGTTTTGGTAAATTTGAAGCATGATATGAATTGAACGGGCTTTATCACCAATAGCCATTGTGATGGATTGTTGTGTTAATATTTCTGCTACTATTTTAGCAGCTGCTTGGCTTTTTCTTGATTCAGCTTCTAGAAATGCGAAGACGCGCTGTTTAGCAATTCGTCCGCGATTAACCCGAGACAAAATACTGATAAAGTAAGGGATTAAGTTTTGCAAACGGTCGGGATTATCTACGGCATACTGTTCTAGATAGTTAGTGGCAAATAGCTGCATGTCTTGACTGGGATGTTCACTAAATTTGAGGAGATAATCTTGACCATAACTCTGCTGAAAGGTACGTAGGACTAAATCCCGCCCAAATTGACGAACATCATCCCGAGTACTGTCACAAATACTGACCATGACTTCAGGTGTCCAGTCTTGTTCGGTAATTTGTTGGCTAAACAGTTTGGTAGCAAATTCTCTGGAATCCTGCCATTTTGCTTCTAGTAATTGCACTGCGGCTAACATGTCTTGAGAATTGCTACGGATACGGTTGAGCCTTTGCTCAATCATTGCCCAAGCGGCTTGACGGACGGATAGGATTTCATGATTGGCTAGTTTTACAATGTCAGGAATTTCTAATTCTAATCCCCAAGTGGTATAGTTAGCTTGGAGTACTAATCCTACTAATTCTTGAGCGGCTGATGATTTGGCTTGGAGAAGTTCCATGGCGTTGTCTTTGGTAATGCTAGTCATCCAGCTGGGTAAGTCTTCTCGTAGCAGTTGAACTAAATCTTTGTGAACACCTTCATGTCTTTCTGGTAGCTGCAATAGGGTAATGATTTCTGTGGCTAGCTGAGTTCCAAATTCTGGATATAATTGTCCTAAGCGCTGAATTACTGGACGAATACCTTGACGCAAGTGTGCTTGTTGATTGGTTGCGATCGCTAATACTAAGTCGTAGTCTTGTAGCAACCGTTGATCGGGAAGTTTACCGAAAATATGAACCCCAATCCCTTGCACTGACTGATGGGAAGCGTTGAGGAGTGATTCAATTAATTTAGGTGGTAAGTCAGCGGCAGGAGTTTCGTGATTGAATAGGATTCTTGCTCCCAATTCCTGGATTTCTGGCATGGGGTGTTGGAGCAGATCTAGTACTACTCCCATACCCAATTTCCTGAGTTGGGGGGTAAAACCTAGAAGCAGGCTTTGAGCAGTGTCTTTGGCGATATCGGTTTGAGTTGGTTCTAGTGCGAGTACTGCTACAATAATTTGCCCAATTAATACTTTGGCTGTTGCTTCACTTATTATTGATTGAGTCAGTAACTGACGGGCAAAGGTACGGGTATCAGAGTGTTGACTGATCACTAAAGGGAGTATCAGCTGGCTGGCGGTAATCAAGTGAGTTGGTATTGCTTGTATCCACTGATGGGCTTGAGTACGAGCTGGTGGAAATTGGCAGTTAGCTAAGGCAAGTAATAAGTCTAGGTTAGGATTCTCTGGATTATCGGAATTATATTTTTGTGTTGCTAGTTCAAAGCCGAGTTGAGCGGTTACTGGGTAGGGTTTGTTAACTAGTCTGATTACAGTCTCTGTATCGATTTGATTACAGAATGACTGACATACTTTCAAGGCTTTGGCGGCAAACTGATGAACTTGATGACAGTGGCTTTGTAATAGTAACTGTAGCAGTGCCTCTGGATGTTGCTCCCAAAGTTTAGGAAAGGCTTCTTCTCGGACATCTGGTTCTGGATCACCGGGTTTGTAGTTGTCTCGACAACGCCATGCCTGGTTGTTGGGCATTAATAGGTAACGGGGACTATTGGTATAGAGAATATGGTTAAAGGTTAAGTAACCGGCATAGCTGTCCCAGTTGCGAGTGTAGCTGGTGCGAGTCCAGTTGGAGTAGTTCCAGCGATACAAGGTTGATGTTCTGGCGGGCACCCCATCAGAATCAGAATATTGGAGTAATACTTCTAGGGCTAGATTTATGTAATTGCAATCCCATTCTTCACCCAATTTCCTGAGAGTCCGCCATACCCGCCGCCGTAGATAGTCACGAGTTACGTTGCTGTAAGCCCGTTTAGCATCAGGACTACCGAGGTAATTGGCACGGGGAAGATATTTGCGACTATTTCTGTCCCAGTAATATTTATGCCAATAAGACTGACGAAACATTGGTGGCTCGGTGTCTAGGCGGTAGGCGATAATGCAAAATACTTGGGCATCTTGTCGATATTCGGCAATCTTGAATATGTGGCGAATGGCTTTGAAGTAGTTGGGGCGTAGGGGAGCAGTGCGTAAGATATTTAGTAGTGCTGGACGCACTTGAGCATTATTAATTTGATATAGGGTATCGAGGACACCAAAACGAGTATAGTCGTTACTGTCTAGATAGGTAAGTAGGGCATTAGAGAACTGAGCAGGATTATCGGTTTCGATATGGGATTGCAATTCGGCAGGCAATTGCTCTATCTGTTGAGAGCGCAACCGTTCTTGAGTTGATGGATCACAGAGTTTCATCCAGGCTTCCCAAGCAATCCCCTTGACAAAGTCTGGAGTTGAAGGGGTTTCATACAAGCGTTGGAGGTGAGGAATTACATGCTGATCACCACACCATCCTAAAGCCCAAGCAATGCAGTAGTCTTTTAAGGGTTGATCAGTCCCAATCAGGGGGATAATTAAGGGCGTAGCTTCACGAATTTTCAATTCTCCAGCCCGCCAGATCGCTCGGGTTTGGGACCATTTACTAGAGCCTTTACTACTATCTGGATTTGCGTTCGGCTCTGCCGTGCCAAAAGCGATCGGCGTTTCGGCAAAGCCGACGCTTCGCGTTCGCGTAGCGTGGCCAAAGGCCTCAGCCGCGCCAAAGGCGATCGCGTTGAGAATGGCTTGATGGCGTGGGTCCTTGGTAACTACGTTACTAGTAGTTAAGTCATTAACCTCTTCTTGAGTCTCACTATTTGATGGCTCAGTTACATCTTGATAGCCTTTCTTGAGTTTTGAGCCAACTAACTGATCAAAGACTTGTTGTGCTTTAGCCAAAGCTACCGGCTGAGCAGTTTTTGAACTTTCTTTCAAGGTCTTGCCACGGCGTCCATAGCGGAAGTTAACGATATACTGCTCGTTACCGAGATCACACAGATCGACTTCGTAGATTTTATCTGAGTTATCAGCTTGATAATGGAGCGTAGTGCGTTTGATCAGTTTCATAGGACATCAGGTAAAACCCAGTTAGAAGTAGAAACGCCTGTCATTACCACCATATTAAAAAAATTATCTAGTCGCTCCCTTTCCCCAATCCTAAAGCTATCGTAAATAAAAGCAAGGTAAGCCCAGCCTAACCGAAAGGATTAAAACTTGCCCATTGCTGCGTAGCTTGACTCTGATGTAGCCGATAGATTAATGAGCAATTTTCCAGACTTATCAAGTCACGATTTCAAAGTGATCAGGGAATTGGGTCATAATCGCGCTGGTGGGAGAGTGACCTACCTAGCCCGAAACCAGGTCAATCACCAATTGGTAGTGATCAAGCAGTTTCAGTTTGCTCAACGCAACAGTAACTGGTCAGACTATGAGACCATAGAAGGGGAAATTCAAGTGTTGCGGGGACTGAATCATCCCGGTATCCCCCGTTACTTAGGGTCATTCCAAACCACTAGGGGCTGTTGTTTGGTACAGGAATACAAACATGCTCCTTCCCTGGCTGTACCTCGTAGTTTTGACCCGGAGGAGATTAAGCAAATCGCGGTTGGGTTACTCAACATTCTGGTTTACCTACAACATCGGATTCCTCCGATCATTCATCGAGATATCAAACCAGAAAATATCTTAGTAGATGAGACGATCAATGTTTTTTTGGTAGACTTCGGCTTAGCTCGGATTGGTGATAGTGAACTAGCGGTGAGTAGTGTAGCCAAAGGCACTATTGGGTTTATGGCTCCGGAACAGTTATTTGATAAAGCCCTAAGTAAAGCGTCAGACTTATATGGGTTAGGAGCGACCTTGATTTGTTTACTGACTGGTACTCGATCGACTACGATTAATACCTTAATTGATGAAGACTATTGTCTCAATTTTCAGCATCGTCTACCTCAAGTAAGTTTGAGTTGGCTGCAGTGGCTGCAAAGGATGGTAGAGCTGAAACCTAAAGATCGTTTTCCTGATGCTGAAACAGCTTTAGAAGCTCTTAAGCCAATCTACGTTATCCGGATTCCAGAGGCAAAACTATCCCAACCGTATCTAGAGTTGATAGCTAAAAAATTAGGGGAAAAACTGACAAAAACTATCACCATTTGTAACACAGTTCCAGACACAGCCTTAGAAAGCCGCTGGCAAATTGCTCCCCATGTCAGTGACCCACCCCACACTCCCTACTTCCATGACTGGATTCGATTGGACACAGCTGATGTTAATGGGAATCAAGGGTTGTGCCAAATTACGATAGATACCAGTAAGCTGATGGCAGACCAAACCTATGAGCGAGAGGTATTAATTCACACTAATGCTGAACACTCAACTCAGGTTTTACCCCTGAAAATCCATACTGCTCCGGTACCAATTGCCACGAAAAAACTTCCCTATCTATCCCTAGCGCTATTGATTGGTTTAGCTACTACAGCTACGTGGGTAGAAACTACGGCTTGGGAGGGAATTGTGAGTAACAGTGGGACAATCGGGATTGCGATCGCTACTTTTGTTTCAGTCTTGGTGGCAATGCTGGGATTGACTGCTGCTGTGACATCTGGGGTGATCTCGAAACTGGTAGCAAGAGTCAGAGCAAGGTTTAGTATTCCGTTAAAGGCTATGGATACCCTAGCAGCAGTGTTTTTTGCTGGAGTAGCAGCCCTGTTGGTAGCTGGATTTGGTGCCAAGTTTCGCGCTACGGATAGCGCAATTGCTACCTTTGCAGCAGTGGATGCGGTAGTGTTTATGGCAGCCTTTGAAGGGGAAGGAGTCGCTCAAAGCTGCCGAAAGCGTGGGTTTAGTAAAATCTTAGCCGTCGGAGTGCCTGTGTTATCGGTCGCCTTGGGCATTAGTTTAGGTATCGGCTTGAAGCTGGGATTTTTAAATATCTTGGTACTGATCGCGATTTTAGTTACAGCAGTTCCCTTAGGTGTGATGATTCTCTATCCGCCATTAGAGCGTCTGCGGCAAGTCAAAACCTATCGGAAATTAGAGAGAAATTTGATCAAGCCTTAAAGGGTATTTATTTGCAGGAGCGATCAGCCTACTGCTTCCACTCAGTTTTTTGTGAACGCAACAAAATAATAGATTGGGACTATCTTTTATTTGTGAGACTATGCTTTTACGACAACGTTCAACAATGTGTAACAATTAACATTCAACCACGCAAGGTGTTTAAGACTTTGGCTTTGGAGTAACAGGTTTTATTAAACTAGAAATCCCCTAGCAGCTGTTCGGGCTTTGATGATTTCAAACATGCTGTATCAGCACGGTCTGCACTCAGGACTTATCGAATTTTTCACAGGCTGAGAATACACTGATTCATGATTACCATAGATCATTAATCGTTCTCATTTCTGCCTGGGTGTCGTTTATTCAATTGAAAATCACTTACGTGCAACCAACTGTAAATAAATATACTAAACCCAGTAGACAGGAGAGCAATTTTTAGGGCAAGATTATTTAGTTCAGAATATTGTCAAATGTCTGTTGTTTCTACGGTCAGGGTTATTGTGCCCGGTACTACCGCTAATCTAGGACCAGGTTTCGATTGCATAGGCGCAGCGTTAACTGTGTATAACCAGTTTAAAGTCACTCGCCTGGAATCGGTAAATTCTGGATCAGTGAAGCTTAAGATTGACGTTACTGGTGTGGAAGCCAACAAGGTTAGTACAGATGAGAGTAATCTTGTCTATCGAGCTTTTGCAACGTTATATGATCGTCTGGGCAAAACTCCGCCTCCAGTACACCTAGAGATTGATTTGGGGGTGCCTTTGGCACGAGGATTGGGGAGTTCGGCCACAGCGATTGTTGGAGGATTGATTGCTGCAAATCAGTTAGCGGGTAAACCTCTTTCTCAGCAGGAGGTAATGGAGTTAGCGATCGCAATTGAGGGGCATCCTGATAATGTGGTTCCAGCACTTTTGGGGGGATGTCGTTTGACTGGTCGAGGTTTGGCTATGAAACCCCAAAGACCCGAAGCAAAAGAACAGGATTGGGTAGTTTGTGATGTTGATTGGTCTTCTGATCTAGTTCCGGTGGTAGCAATTCCAGATTTCGAGCTTTCAACACAGGAGGCACGACAGGTATTGCCTGATAGCTACAGCCGTGCTGATGCAGTGTTGAATGTGGCCAGTTTAGGGTTGTTGTTGCGAGGTTTGCAGTCTGGTAAGGGGGATTGGATACGGGTCGGTTTGCAAGACCGAATACATCAGCCTTATCGCCAAAAGCTGATTCCTGGTTATGACGCTGTGGAGGCGGCAGCTTTGGATGCTGGAGCTTATGGCATGGTGATTAGTGGGGCTGGTCCTACTTTGTTGGCTTTGGTGAATGAGTCCCAAGCACCAGCGGTTCAGGAGGCAATGGCGCTAGCTTGGACCGATGCCGGGATTGAGGCTCAAGTGCGATCGCTTTCTTTAGATTCCCAAGGCACCAAGATTGCTCTGGAATTAAGTAGCTAATACCACTTTTACCAAATCCGATGGTATTACCCCCTGCTGGTTATAGTTGGTAATTGCTTCTGATTACCCAAAATCTAACCCATAGCATAAAGATTCTGGGTTTGACCCATATTAACCTAAATTTTTAATAATTCTTTACTTTTTTGGTAGCAATTGTTACCAAAAAATTTTTTTTGTGTTTTTTTGGCAAATACCCTTTGCAATTCTTAACTTTAGTTAATATACTGAAATTAGAAGCCAATAGGTATTTATTCTTAGCTATGGTCTCCGTAAATTTTCCTTGGATAACGACGATTATTCTGCTGCCCCTAGTGGCATCTCTGCTCATTCCGCTCATTCCCAGCAAGTGGCTGAGGATGATTCGTTGGTATGCCCTAGGTGTAGCCCTTCTGGATTTTGTCCTAATGATCTATGGGTTTTGGCATCATTACGATTTCCGAAACTCCGATTTTCAGCTCAGGGAAAGTTATACGTGGATACCCCAGCTTGGCATTAGTTGGTCTGTAGCAGTCGATGGCTTATCGATGCCTCTGATTGTGTTAAGTGGCTTAGTCACTACCTTAGCTATTGTTGCGGCTTGGAAGATTAACCATAAACCGCGTTTATTTTACTGCTTGATGCTGTTCATGTATAGCGCCCAGATCGGGGTGTTTGCAGCTCAAGATTTAGTGTTGTTTTTCCTAATGTGGGAATTAGAGTTGCTGCCAGTGTACTTGCTCATTTCTATATGGGGAGGAAAACAACGCTTCTACGCCGCAACCAAATTTATTCTTTACACAGCAGCAGGTTCAGTTTTTATCCTGGTCGCCGCGCTAATGATGGCGTTTGCTGGAGATACAGTCACCTTTGACATGCAAACCCTAGGGAACCGGAATTACCCGATAGCTTTGGAACTAGTAGCTTATGCGGGTTTCTTAATTGCCTATGGTGTCAAGTTGCCGATTTTTCCGCTACATACTTGGTTACCAGATGCACACAGCCAAGCTTCTGCTCCAGTCTCGATGATATTAGCTGGGGTCTTATTGAAAATGGGTGGGTATGGACTGATGCGCATGAATCTAGAAATGCTTCCTCATGCCCATACTTACTTCGCACCAGTGCTAGCAGTATTAGGTGTGGTCAATATTATCTACGGTGCTTTACTTGCTTTTAGCCAAGACAATCTCAAACGACGACTAGCTTACTCGTCAATTTCCCACATGGGTTTTGTGTTGGTTGGCATTGCTTCGTTCACTGAATTAGGAATGAATGGAGCTATCTTACAAATGCTTTCCCATGGGTTAATCGCTGCTGCCTTATTCTTCCTATCTGGTGTCACCTACGAGCGTACTCATACCCTAGCGATGGCAAAAATGGGAGGAATGGCGAAGGAAATGCCCAAAGCATTTGCCCTCTTCACTGCTGGTTCCATGGCATCCCTAGCCTTACCAGGAATGAGTGGTTTTGTGGGTGAGTTGTCAGTCTTTCTTGGAGTCACCACTAGCAGTGTGTACAGCTCGTCTTTCAAAGTCGTCATCGTTTTATTAGCCGCAGTGGGATTAATCCTAACTCCGATTTATCTGCTTTCACTGCTGAGACAGGTATTTTTCGGTAAAAATAACTCTGGATTAATTATTGAGAAATACTTAGGGGATGCCAAGCCTCGCGAAATTTTCGTTACCGCTTGTCTGTTAATCCCTATTATTGGCATCGGTCTTTATCCGAAGCTAGTCACTCAAACCTATGATGTGAAAACTGTAGCGGTTGCTGCTCAAATGCGCCAATCCTTACCAGTGATTGTTCAAAAGGAATCACCTCTATACTCTGGTAACTTCACAGCACCACAGTTAGCTAAAACAAAGGCTCAACCTATTCTTGGGGTTACCCAGTATTGATTAGTTCCTGTTTCCAATTAGCGGGAGTTAAACAAAAAGAACGCCCCAAACAAAGTAGGAGCATCTCACTTTGGAAAAAACATACCGCAAATAGCTGTATCATCGTGATTCTACCGCCAAAATAAAACGATATATTTGCCAAAATGAGATGCTCCCAACAAAATGGGAGCATCTTACTGTTTTGATGAAAAGCCCAAGTGGGAGAAACCTCCTGTTCCGTTGCTGAATCAATAATGTTTTGGAAGAAGTTCTCTTAGAAAAGTATCATTACCACACGGAAAAATGCGCGAGTTGTGGTGGGGCTTTAGGGAACTTGCAACGGTTAAGGCTGGGATTAGCTGTACGGACTGGACTGGTTTGGGTATTCCTTCCGTTACTGGTATTGCTCCACCCTGGCGTATCTATTGTTACTGTTATTATTTTGACCAAAAACTTTGGGTCTCAAGCCCCGTCCTTCTAGGAGACCCGCGCCTTAGAATAGTGGAGCCTTTATAGGGGAATGGCTATCAGAAAAAGGGTTAAAACTTATTAAATAAGGCTCCACTATTCTTACGGTGACTTGGCCGTAGGCCAAGCTGCGCGAACAAAGGACGGCTTTGTTGACAGTCTGATTTTTTTTGAGTTATAATTTGACGTAGAGGTTTTTGACGTCAAAATGATCGCTCTAGAGTTTAAGGTCAAAGGGAATAAAACTCAATACACCGCCATCGATGAAGCGATAAGGACGGGTCAGTTTGTACGCAACAAGTGTCTTCGATATTGGATGGAAAACAAAGGCGTAGGACAAAAAGACCTTTATCGCTATAACACGTGGCTTAGATCTGAGTTTCCTTTTGTCAAAGACTTGAACTCTCATGCTTGTCAAGCTTCCGTGGAGCGAGCCTATAATTCAATTTCTAGGTTTTATAGCAACTGCAAAAAACAAATCCCTGGGAAAAAAGGTTACCCCAAGTTCAAAAAGTTTTCTAGATCAGTCGAATATAAAACATCTGGCTGGAAGCTTTCCCCCGATACCAAGTCAATCTCCTTTATTGATAAAAAGGGTATAGGGAAGCTAAAACTTAAAGGAACTTGGGAATTATGGCGTTACGACCAAAAACTGATCAAACGAGTTAGGTTGGTTCGCCGCGCCGATGGTTATTATGTTCAATTCTGCGTGAAAGTCAATATAGAAGAACCCCTGGATCCCTCTCATACCAATATTGGTTTAGATGTGGGATTGAAGGAATTTTATACCGACTCTAAAGGAGGTACAGAACCAAACCCAAGATTTTATCGTAAGGGCGAGAAGCGGTTGAAATTCTATCAACGTCGAGTTTCTCGCAAGAAGAAAGGCTCATCCAATCGTAAAAAAGCCAGAAATAGGCTAGGTAGGACACACCTCAAAATAAGTAGGCAGCGTGAAGAACATGCCAAGAGACTGGCACGTTGCGTAATCCACTCTAACGATGTGGTCGCTTACGAAGACTTGAGGATTAAAAATCTAACAAAAAACCATTGTCTTGCTAAATCTATTAATGATGCGGGTTGGTATCAATTCAGAAAGTGGTTAGAGTATTTTGGGCAAAAATTTTGTAGGCAGACAGTAGCAGTCAATCCTGACTATACCAGTCAAAATTGTTCAAATTGTGGCGAAGTAGTCAAAAAGTCTTTATCAACCAGAACCCATATCTGTGAGTGTGGTTGTGAATTAGACAGAGACCATAATGCTGCGATCAATATTCTGAAAAGAGCCTTAGGTACGGTAGGGCATACCGGAACCTGGATCTTAGATCCGAACGCTTTAGGAGAATCAGCCTCTACTCTTCCTGATTCCGGTCTGGAAGAGCCACGCTGACTCGTTGATTAAAGAATCCCCGTTCTTATAGGACGGGGAGTGTCAATGTAGCTGTTTTAATGAGTGGGGGAGTTTGGTGGCTTTTGGGTAAGTTGGAGCAGCAATTTTACAAAGGAAGGGAAATTCCACCCCGTAATTGGCCAGAGAAAGTTGACAAGGAGGCGAAGCCTAGATGAATGTGACTCTTACCATTAATGGTGAACAGCACATCCTCACCATTGAACCCCGTGTAACACTCCTAGATGCTCTGCGTGAATATTTGGGATTAGTCGGGAGTAAAAAGGGGTGCGATCATGGACAATGTGGAGCCTGTACTGTTTTAATTGATGGTCAGCGAGTTTATTCCTGTCTCACTTTGGCAGTCATGCAAGAAGGTAAGGAAATTGTTACCGTTGAAGGTTTGGCAACAGGGGATACTCTCCATCCGGTGCAGGAGGCATTTATTGACAATGATGGCTTCCAATGCGGCTATTGTACCCCAGGGCAAATTTGCGCTTCTGTGGCTCTTTTGGAGGAAGTTAAACGGGGTTGTGTTAGCGCGGTGACACCAGATTTGCATAGTCCTCCACAACTAGCTGAACTCTCCGAGGCGGAAATTAAGGAACGACTGAGTGGGAATCTTTGCCGATGCAGTGCTTACAATGGTATTGTGGCAGCCGTACAGCAGGTAATTGGACAAAAACCACCATACCCTGTGGCAGCGGTGATGGTCAGTGAATCTGGAAATAACTAAGCATCATGAAGAACTTCACCTATACCCGTGCCACTTCCGTGTCAGATGCCGTGAACCAGGCAGTTGCTGACCAAAACTCCATGTTTATTGCTGGTGGAACGAATTTAGTTGACCGTCTGAAAGTATTCTTAGATCAGCCATCGCAACTGATTGATATCTCTCGGTTACAGATGCATAACATTGAACCGATGGCTGATGGTAGTCTGCGTCTGGGAGCACTAGTTAGTAATACCGCAGTAGCAGACAATAGTGATATTCGCCGCAACTATCCCATGTTAGCTAGGGCAATTATATCTGGCGCATCTCAGCAAATTCGCAACATGGCTACAGTGGGGGGAAACCTGCTGCAACGTACCCGTTGTCCCTATTATTACGATACCGCCTTTCCTTGTAATAAACGGCAACCAGGGACAGGCTGCCCCGCAATCACGGGAATTAACCGTGCTCATGCCATCCTTGGTGCCAGCGAGCAGTGTGTAGCAGTCCACCCGTCAGATATGTGTGTTGCCCTAGCTGCATTGGATGCGGTGGTGGAAGTAGCAGGTGCCCAAGGGCAAAGGCAGATACCGTTTACAGATTTCCACCGTCTACCGGGAAATAGACCCGAGCAAGACACCAATTTAGAACCAGGGGAGTTAATTACCGCTGTGATTCTGCCGACCTTATCCTTTGGGAAATCTGGGGTTTATTTGAAAATACGCGATCGCGCTTCCTATTCCTTTGCTTTAATTTCTGTGGCGGCGGCGGTAAACTTGCAAGGGGAGCACATCCAAGCTGCACGTTTGGCAATGGGTGGGGTAGCACACAAGCCTTGGCGAGCAACAGCAGCAGAAGAGTTTTTGATTGGTAAGTCGGCGGATGTAGCAACATTTACCGAGGCTGCAGAAATTGCCTTGGACTTAGCCAAACCTTTAACTCACAACAGTTATAAAGTCGAACTGGCAAAACGGGCGATTCGTCGCGCCCTCATGGTTTCTGCTCAAGGAGGAGGGGTAGCATGAATCAAGTAACTAGTACTAGTATTAACCGCAAGGATGGACGAGCAAAGGTTACAGGGACAGCAACCTACGCTGCTGAACATCAAATTCCCGGTTTAGTTCATGGTTATCTGGTGACTGCTAATATTGCTCATGGGCAGATTAAAAGTATTGATACCCAAGCAGCAGCAACAGCACCAGGGGTAATTGCAGTTTTCACCCATAAAAACCCGCCGACTGTATCTAAACCAGCTAACGATTTTTTCACCTCGAAAATCTACGAGGCACGACTACCGTTATCAGATGACCAAATTTACTATGCAGGGCAAATTGTTGGTTTGGTAGTCGCAGATACCTTTGAACGGGCACGTCACGCTGCTCATTTAGTTAAGGTAGAATACGTCACCCAAGAACCAATTGTAGAAACCAGCAAAGCTACCTTTAACGAAGCTCCACCCATGTTTGGGCAACAGATGACCTTTGAGAAGGGGAATGTTGCTGCTGGGGACAATGCCCGTGCCATGGCAGGTGTAGGAGCCGGGATTACAGCAACATACACAACTTCCACTGAACTACACGCAGCGATGGAACCCCATGCTATCATTGCTCACTGGCAAGATCCAGACACCCTGACTGTCTACGAACCATCCCAGTGGGTAATGGGTAGTCAGCGTACCTATGCAGACCTGTTTGGACTTCCCCCAGAAAAAGTCCGTATTATCACACCTTTTATTGGTGGAGCCTTTGGTTCTAAAGGCTTTCCTTGGCCCCATGCCATTCTTGGTGCAGCAGCCGCCCGTCAACTGCAACGTCCCCTGAAAGTTGTTCTCAGCCGTCGGCAAATGACCGCCAACACCGGACACCGGTCTGAAACGGAACAAACGATTGGTTTAGGGGCAAATGCTGATGGTAGCTTGATGGCCATAGACCATGGGGTTAAATCCTCTACCTCACCAGTTGATATTTTTACTGAACCTTGTACAGGCATCACACCAGTTATGTACGCTGCACCCAATCTGCGAACCCGTCAGGAATTGGCGGTTATGAACGTTGGGACACCCGCATTCATGCGTGCCCCAGGGGAAAATCCGGGGTTATGGGCACTAGAATCAGCCATGGATGAATTGGCGTGGGAGTTAAAAATAGACCCAGTGGAACTGCGGTTAAACAATGAAACTAAGGAACACCAGCGCCGGGGTTTACCTTTCTCTGCCAAGCATTTCGCAGAATGTTTGCGGCTGGGTGCGCAACAATTTGGGTGGCAAGATCGACCAAAACAGGTGCGCTCCCTCACCCGTGATGGTAAGCTGATTGGTTGGGGCATGGCGGCATCAACCTTCCCGGCTTTACGGAGTTCAGCTACAGTCACAGTGCGGTTGTTAGCCGATGGTACTGCCCATATCCTCACTAGTGCTAATGACATGGGTACTGGTGCATATACCATTGTTGCAGGTACAGCAGCCGAGGTATTGGGGCTAGCTGTAGAACAGGTGCGGGTGGAGATGGGAGACTCCTTACTGCCAAATGGTGGGATGGCGGGTGCTTCCCAAATGACAGCAACCCTTGTACCAGCAGTGATGGCGGCTTGTGAGGCAGTTCTCAAGACGGCTCTTGCCGCAACAGCCCAAGAAGCCTTTGCCACCCTGCATCAGTCGGGACAAGCTGCGTTTGAAGCGACAGCCTCTTCTGCAGCCGGTGAAGAGGGGAAGAAATGGGCATTCCAATCCTGGGGGGCACATTTTTGTGAAGTCAGCGTAGATGAAGACATTGCCCGCTTGCGCGTCAACCGTTGGGTGTCTGTGATGAATATTGGGCGAGTAATGAATGCCAAAACTGCAGCGTCTCAGATACGGGGTGGTGTAATTATGGGTATTGGGCACGCCTTGATGGAAGCCTGTGATTTTGACCCCAATATTGGCTATCCCGTGGTTTACGACCTGGCCACCTATCATTATCCCAGTCATGCAGATATTCCCCGGATTCAGGTGACATTTGTAGGGGAACCCGACTATAACTTTAATCCCGCAGGGGTGCGGGGTTTGGGTGAAATTGGGATTACAGGAGTATCGGCTGCGATCGCTAATGCTATTTACCATGCTACAGGTAAACGTATCCGTGATTTACCAATTACACCGGATAAGTTGTTGTGACACACATAACAGAAGAGGCATTCCATTCAACGCCTCTTCTGTTGTGTGATGATGTTTATGTTGTGATGATGTTAATTTTCATATAAGTCAACCACGGGTAAACCTTTTTTGGGAATGCTGCTGATAAATATTTACCTCAAGGGGTGACAAGCGCTCTTTAAAATCTTACAGGGGTTAGGTTTTAGGGGTTAGGTTTTAGGTAACATCGTCATGGCGTAGTGGTTGATTAAAACTATCTATGCAGTTGGATTGGTGAAAATTGCTTCAACTGCTCGGAATTACAACAAAACGAGTCGCGCTCATTAAACCCAACACCTAAAACCATTAACCTAGCACCTGCCTAGGTTAATGGTTTGTTGTCACCCCTTGAGATTAAAACTAGTCTTATCTGTAGATTAATTAGTATTAGTAAAAAGACTAATATTACCAAGACTGCGGTAAAATTTAGACAATAATCTTTGAGTTTATCTATCAACACTAGAGATTGCCGACAACTAGGGCAATGCTTTGTATGTCTGCGGAGAGCGATCATAGAATTGCTGATCACTTAATTCTTGGAAAGGTGCTTCTGTTAATGCCTGCCATGCAGGTTTACCACTAAATGCTTACCTAAAATCTAAAATTTCAAATCTCATGACCACACCTGCCCATAATGTCATCCAGTCCATCTATGAAGCCATCAATCGTAGGGATGTTAACGCTGCGATGGAGTGGATAGACGACCAGTGTATTTACGAGGATCTTAACTTTTCCCAACCATTCAAAGGAAAGGAAGCTGTCAGACAACTTCTGGAAGAATCCTGTCAAGGTATCCCGGATGAGTTAAAATTTGTAATTGATGATATCACCAAAGGCGATCCCCTGGCAGTAGGAATACTATGGCACGTTGAGTTAGACGGCATTCCCTTTCCCAACGGACGAGGTGTTAGCTTTTATCGTTGTTCTGAGGTAACTGGCAAGTTAGTTTTAGCCCGTGATCTGGTTGAACCCCCCATAAAACCAGGGAAAGCGGCATTCTTTATCATCCGACTAGTCTCTCCGCTGATACGAAAACTGCTGAAAGATCGGCAAGATAAAAGTACCATGGAAATCTCTCCCTTAGGCCAAGGAATTCCAAAAAGTCAACGCTTTCTTCCTCTAGTATTTGGGTTAATAGCGATCGCCTATATTTACATTCTGTTGTTATCTCCGCCAGGGCAACTTATTCCAGGGCAACCCGCTTGGGCTATTCAACCAGAAACTATAGAAGAAATAGTAAATGAATCACTGAATTTTTTCTTTATTTTACCCCTTTTGAACCGAGTAGGCATTAATTATTTAGAAGCACCAGTGGTTCATCCTACCTTAGAAGCACTCTTCAACTTTGCCGAAGCTTGGATTTTCATGTTTTTACCTCTACTCCTCGTCGATAGAAGGACAACTCATCTCCCCAAGATTCTGATTTGGAGTCTGGCGATGTTCGGAACCAATGCTGTTCTTACCCCTTATATGGCACTGCGCTATAATACACCAATTCCTCCAGTAAAGGAGGAAACGAACAAGGGAATATTAGCTCGTGTATTTGGTTGGACAGGAATGATAGTGGGGATAATTGCCTTAGTTTGGGGGGTACTCTGCCGACCAGAGTTTGGAGATTTGGTCGAGAGAATGAACTATTTTGGGCAGCAATTGATGACGAACCGACTTACATTAGCTTTCTGTGTAGATTTAGTCCTTTTTTACCTTTTTCAGGCTTTACTTTTAGGGGCAGTTAACAGCAGGATTGGCTGGTTTCGATTTATTCCTTTCTGGGGACTTGCGCTATGGCTAATTATATGATTTGCTTGGAGGTTGGCTCAGCAAGAGCGGACGCAATTTGCTGCCCCAAATCACTTTTATTATCAAATCATAACTATATGGTTTTGGCATAATCTGGTGTTCAATATCAAGAAGTTTACCCTAACCCTTATATAACTGTGCTGCGGAGTATTTTCATTCAGTAAAGGTTAATCAGAATTTAATAATGTTAGAACTATATTTAGATAGTGCCGATGTTGAACAAATAGCACGTTTTCACTCTTGCTTACCAATTAAAGGAATAACAACGAACCCCAGTATTCTGGCTCAAGCAAACATAGGTGTTAATCAACTACTTAAAGAAGTAAATACTATACTAGGGAATGAGGCACGTTTCCACATTCAAGTTATTAGTCAATCTGTAGATGAAATTATCGTTGAAGCTGAGGAAATAATAGCTTTACCCTATGATATTGTGGTTAAAATTCCGGCCACGGAAATAGGTCTGGTGGCAATAAAACAGTTACATCAGAAGCAGATACCTCTATTAGCTACGGCAATTTATACAGTTCAACAAGGTTTTTTAGCTGCACTAGCAGGTGCAGATTATTTAGCTCCTTATGTAAATCGAATTGATGTTTTTGGGGGAAATGGTGTCACAGTTGTGGAGCAACTTCAACAACTTATCCAACAACAACAGCTAAGTTGTTGTTTATTACCTGCTAGTTTTAAAAATTCCCGTCAAGTTTTAGAGGTATTACAAGCAGGGGTTGGTGCGATTACTTTGCCTGTAGGTATAATGGGACAAATGGTTTCACATCCGGCTATACCTTTGGCCGTTGAACAATTTAATACTGATTGGCAACAAGTCTTTGGTGATAAATTATCTTTTGAAACTTAATTTGATATGAGTTTTGGATAATAAAATAGGCAGATAGAGAGACCATACATAAATATATAGCAGTCCTATATGATTCGTGAAATATATTGGCCAAAGTGAATGCTAAAACCCTTGCCCAGCAATAATCCCAGATTTTGCTGATTTTACAAATGATTTAGGATTGCTATACATATAGATTTTATCGCAGTTATGAGGTACCTAAAACCCAATAATTTGTATCTGATCCAATTGCAAACCGCTGTAAGTATATTATGTTTATTAATTGCATATTGTCACCCATCAAAGAAGCCCAGTCTTTATCTGGACTGGTTTTTACTTTAATCGGCTTAACCAAAACTCAGATTATTTTAAAATTTTTGACAAAAATAACACCATGTTTCCATAGAGATTGTTTTAATTGATGTCTTTGTGAATCTGTCAGATTAAGCAAGTTAAATCCTGGAAGGACTTCCAATCTTAGTCTGGAGTGATATTCTATTTGTTGTAATGAATTTTTGATAATTATAAAATTTACTGTTTCTAAAGACTAGATTAATTATCATAGAATTCAACCTCAGGCTTATAGTTAAAAACCCAATCTTCAAATTCTTCACGACTCATCTGTGACTGCTCCTGCATTTGCTGATTAGCAGCCTCTCTGTCCGTTGTGTTGTCACCCATTTTAGCCAAAGCACTACGGGTTTGCATCAGTTTGGTACGGGGTATACGACGCTGTTCGTAGCGAGCCAGAGCTTCTTTAATGCTGGATGCTTGGGAACAGCACAAGGCTAGTTCATAGGCGTCTTCAAAGGTGCTATTGGCTCCCTGTCCCAAAGCAGGTGACATGGGATGAGCTGCATCACCCAACAAAGTCACTCTGCCTTGACTCCAAGATTTTAGGGGTAAGCGGTCGCAAATTGGTGATTCAAAAATTCGCTCTGCTGGTGTTGCTTCCACAAGCGATCGCAATGATTCTCCCCAGTCTGCTAATTGATTGAGAAGCCGAGATTTGACCTCAGCCGCATCTTTAGAAACAACATAATCTGATGATAATTTACGATATCCCCAATAAATATAATCATCACCGAGATTGAGGAGGTACATAAATTCTTGATTACCTTTCACAAACCCGAGTTCACCGGGATTAAGTAATTCTTGGTGACACTTAATTACAGTACGCCAAGACATACTTCCTAAATAGCGGGGTTTGCCGTCTCCAATTAAAGCTTCTCTAATGGCAGAATTTATACCATCGGCTCCAATTAGAAAATCTGCACTAACCTTTTCCCCATTATCAAAATATATTGACACATAATTCTCATCTTGTTCAAAACCGATGCAGCGATGGTTAAGATGAATACTATCAGAGGGCAGTCTAGATGCTAGAATTTGTTGCAAATGCCACCACCAAACAGTTATCAATGGCTGACCGTATTTATCCTCAAATCTGCTTCCTGGGTTAGTGGGAATTGTTTCACCTTGAGTATTCTTTAAAACGCTTTTCCTAACCTCACAACTTGATTTTTTGATAGTTTCTACTATGCCAGGTTCAATAGCATCAAGGAAATTTAAACCATTTGGTAGCAACCCCAGACCACCACCAACGGGGCGAAAATCTTGTGCTTTTTCATAAACTTGGACATCATACCCGTATTTCCGGAGTGCTATAGCAACAGCCAAACCTCCAAGTCCAGCACCAATAATTGCAACTTTTTCCATAAATGATCGGTATATCTTTTAAACTTGATTTTTTTATTGTGCGCTTGCGTGTAGTTTCATACTTAATTTAACGGCATAGGAACAGTTGACTTGACCGACTCACGTTCGTGTAATTTATCGAACCAATTTCCTAAGTTAGGATATTGCAAAACCCAATCTTCATTTAAGCGAAGGCTGTAGTAACCCAAGGAACATAATGCTGCTATATCTGCTGCTGTCCATGTGTCATTTCTTAATAAATATTGAGCTTGGGCTAATTGTTGATCAAAAATTGGTAAAAGGCGATTAATTGACGTTTCTAATTTGGTTCGATAATCAGTTACCTCTAAATTATTAGTCAAATTTAAAAGCCATAAATTGATGATATTATCACCTAAATGATCAGCGAGTTCTTCCCATTTACGACACTCAAGCCGTTCTCGAGGATGACTTGGGTAAAAACGAGTTTGTGGATAAGTTTCGTCTAAATACTCTGCAATTAATGTAGAATCCCAAATCACTGTACCATCTTCTTCTACAAACACCGGTACTTTACCAATGGGAGAAATTTTAATAAATTCAGACGGTTTATCCTTAAGATTAACTTCTTTGAGTTCGCAGTCTATTTTTTTTTCAGCTAACAAGATGCGAATTTTCCTAGAAAAGTTTGATTGCTGGTGATAATACAATATTCTCGTCATAAAATATCTCCACAAAAGCCACAAAATTTTTTACTTTACATCATTGAGCCCAAATTGTTAAGCTTGGCTATAACAGGAGTGTCTAGCAGCCAAGATGAAAGAGCTAAATTCTATTCTAGCAGCATTCGGAGATAGTCAACACAACGATCAACAAGTATTTCTTGCTACTGTTGTCAATTCTCAAGGCTCTACCTATCGCCAACCTGGTGCGCGGATGCTGATCACATCAACTGGTAAAATGGTAGGAACCATTAGCGGTGGTTGTTTGGAAAATGATGTATTTGAGCATACTCGCGTCTCAATGCCAGATGGAAACCCCATAGTCGTCACTTATGATACCACGGCTGATGAGGACATTATCTGGGGATTTGGCCTGGGTTGTAACGGTGTGGTAAACGTCTTGATTGAGCCTCTAAATCAAAGTAATCCGCTTAATCCCTTAGCTTTTATTAATCAATGTTTCCACAACCAGCAAGCAGGTATTATTGCCACTGTTATTGCTGTGGAAGCTAAGGTTAATGTTCAGGTTGGGGCGCGTTTAATCCTGCAATCAAATAATACTGTCAATACTGATATTAAAGACGAGTATTTGACTGCTGCTTTGCTCAAAGATGCTCAAGCTGCTCTGGAAAATAAACATTCAAGTTTCCATCAATACCAATTAGCAGTGGGTAAAGTAGATATTTTTATCGAGTTTATTAAACCCCCGCCACACCTAATAATTTTTGGTGCAGGTCGTGATAGTCTACCTGTAGCAGAGTTTGCTAAAGCCTTAGGTTGGCGAGTCACTATTGTTGATTGTCGAGGAAGTGAGGTAACTCAAGAGCGTTTTGTCATGGCTGATCAGGTGATTCTCACCCGCAGGGACATTCTACACAAGCAAATCTGTATTGATCATGACACCATTGCTGTGGTGATGACTCATAACTACCTCGATGATTTAGAAATTTTGAAAGTGCTAATCCCTGCTGAGATCAGCTATTTGGGTTGTTTGGGCTCCAAGCAACGCACTGCCAGGTTACTACAAGATTTACGTGCAGCAGGAGTAGCATGTACACCCATACAGCTACAAAAGTTATATACTCCTGTTGGTATAGATATTGGTGCAGATTCACCAGAAGCGATCGCGTTATCCATCATTGCTGAGATTCAAGCCGTGTTAGCAAACCGTGGTGGTGGCTTTTTAAAACACCGCATGGAACCAATTCACGAACGAACTAAAGTCAAAAAAATTCCAATTAATAAACTATAAATAAAAGTTTTTAAAGCGCATCTCGTTATTCTTTGAATTATGAAATGAAAATCACCAATTCACAGCTAAAATCAACTGAATCAACGATTGCTATTATTATCCTAGCAGCAGGTGCATCAACCCGCATGGGTAAACCTAAACAACTATTACCCTATCAGGGCTCCAGCTTACTTCGCCATACCATAGAGACTGCAATGGCTTCAGTCTGCAAGCCTGTGGTAGTGGTTTTAGGAGCAAATGCCCAACAGATATATTCTGAAGTTAACCAACCTTCTGTAACGGTAGTTGAAAACCCAGATTGGAATTTGGGAATGGGTTCCTCAATTCGTAGGGGAATTCTATCCCTTGCCACTTGTTTGGAAACCATAGATGCAGCAGTTATTACTGTTTGTGACCAGCCGTTTATTTCTCCTGAAATTATTAATCACATAGTTGCAGGCTATCATGCTACGGGAAAACCCATTGTTGCTTGTCAATATGCAGATACATTAGGTGTACCTGTTTTGTTTAAACATATACTTTTCTCTGAAGTAGCAACCTTAGATGAGACCGTGGGGGCTAAAAAAATAATCAATAAATACTACAACGAAGTATGTAGTATTCTTTTTCCATTAGGTGTAATTGATATTGATACACCAAGAGATTACCAACAGCTACAGAAAAACCAAGGGGGGAAAGATATCCTCAGTTTTATTTGACAATAAAAAAAGATAATACAGGTTTACATCTCAAATACAAACGCTATAGTAGGGTGCGTTATTAACGCAGCTTACTGGTATAGTTATGGCGTAAGTCCTGTTAGTGACAAGCTCCATCCCCTTGTGGATAGGGCTGTTGACTGTTCAATATAAAACAATATAAAAAGAGTATAAAACTCATAGCTAAAGGCAAAAATGGAGCAAATACACTCAGAAATTGACGCAATTCGCCAGAGCATTGCCGCACTGCGTGCTGAACGTGATACCCTAACTCGCCAGGAAATTATCTTAGAAGACCAGTCTCCAGAAGCGATCGCTCAAGCCTATCGTCGTCAAGCCAGTGAAAACGCCCAACGGTCGGTAGAGATAGTAGGAATCGATAATGCGATCGCAGCCTTAGAAGCCCAGTTGCAACAAAAACAGCAGCAGCTACAGCCAGCACTTACTATCAGTCAACCCCTAACCCTAGAAGACCAAATAGAACAAGCTACACAACAAGCTTATGACCACGCTGAACGGATTAATGAACTGGCAGCGGAACTAGCCGAAGAACTCAAAGCCCTAAAAGCGATCGCTCATGACCTGAGTCCCATTTATTGGAAGTTGTATCATCGACCCTTTGTTACTGGATTCAGAAGTACCTCAGTTCCCTATCTTCGTTCCGATCACGATGTTTTAAGGATTACGAAACTAGTCATTTAAGTCTAGTCATTAAGATTAGTAATTAAAACGGATAACCTAATCTTAGGTTATCCGTTTCTCCGTGTTTAAATATCCAGATTTATTTTATCTTTTACCATTAACCACCACTAACTTTTGCTTTGTACCCCAGTTTAATCATAATTTGTAATAGTTTATCAGTATGATTCCCTTGAATTTCAATAGTATTATCTTTAACTGTACCACCGCTACCACATTGGCCTTTCAGCTGTTTAAGTAACTTGGTTAAGGTTTCTGGTGATGATTGAAATCCACTAATTACTGTAACTGTTTTTCCTTTACGTCCTTTCCGTGATGCCTGTACCCGCAAATCTTGCTGATTTGGGGGAAGTTCCTGAATCCCTCGTTCAACTGCAGCGTCATTGCTAGTGCCAAATTCCTGGTAGGCAATTCGATTGCCAGAGGTTTTGGAGTCAGAAGCATTACGTTTTGATTTTGATGAAGCCATTGGTTTAATCTAGTATTAATCTATTTAAAAGTCCGGTTAATCACTTACCAAATAGTGGCTCGATTTTTGGGTCAGGGTAATCGGTAATCATAAACTAGCAATTACCAACTACCCATTACCGATTACTAATTACCCATTACCCATTATCCTATCCCGGAAAGGAACGGTTCTGGATGTCCATGTTCAGGAATACAATCGATTTCGATCTGGAATGTCCCTTCAAATCCAGTGTCCTGCACTTGAAATTCCCAGGCACCATCCACTTCTTTCATTTTATCAGCGGGATTGACGGTAAAATCTGGCTGAGCAAATTTTTCATCGGTATAGAGGTAGAGTTCTATGGGTGTCTTGGCAATCAGAACCTGAATATAGTATTGTTTGCGGAAGATGACATTGTCAGAGAAACCAAGACCTAACAAATCCCGCTCACCGACGTAAAAGTCCAGCCGTAAGACCATGTCTTTCTCTTGTGCTGGGATACTCTCATCCTCTAGAATTGATATGGTATTCAGGTAGCCTTCCCAGATCAGATTTTTGCCATCAGCCCAACCAAATGCTGGGTTTTCGTCGGTCAAATCCTCTTTAATAAACGGACCATAGCAGTTTTCCGCAGCCTCACTCTGGTGGAACAGTTCAAAATCCAGCAGACGGGGTTTAATGGATACTCCCAGAAAGAACTCACTTTTGCCAAACCAATCCTTACCCCGAGTGATTTGGCCGTTGACAAAACGTAAACGCGATCGCACATTCCCAAACAAAAAGCGCGTTGCTACTTCAAATGCTTCCCGGGAAGTAATCACGGAGTCGAAACCACCGTGGGATTTGTGGATAAAGGTACGGGGTGCCCCAGAAATTTGGGCAGAGAATTGCTTAACTAAGCCATCACTACGGTTATAGTTAGAACCAAACTCATATCTCGGGGAGAAAACGCGGTTGAGAAAGGAGGCTTGTCGCAAATTGTAAGACTTATAGTTGGTGCCAACAATAGTTAAAAGTCGTTCTAAGGGAAAGTGTTTCTCAAAATTTTGGAACGAATAGGGGTTGTTGAGCTTACTTTGATTTTTTAGATTAAAGCGCTCTAATTCTTCTTGAGCACCTAGTTCTCCCCCAAAGCCCAGCCAATCTTCTAAAATTTGGAAGGTAATGCCTTGGTGAGGAGTGCCCAAAGTGATAATTTTATTGATGTAGTCTTCAGCCTTAAGACCAAGGCTGGGATAGGTGACTTGAACTGCTTCACGAGCGATTAATCCACCCATAGAATGGGCGATGATGTTAACCTTAGGTTTAACACCTGCTTGATTTGCGGTTAGTTCACGAATTAAGTAGATCAGACGCACCAATGCATTACCATAGGTGTCAAATTTACGCTCTTTTAGGTCATAGTAGCGAAATACCCAAATGGAGCGCCAAGGATCTTTGATAGACTCCAAAAAGTATTCTGACATCTCTGGGTTTATAACTACTTTATCCCCTGAAAAATATCTTTTTTGTTCAGTTTTTTCTGGATAGTTTAGAGTATAGGTTTCTTCTTTGAGGCGCTTAATTTTATCGAAAATACCATTATCCTTTAACCACTGAAGTGATGATGGCAGGGGTTTGCCATCCTGGAGCATTTTCTGCAAAGAGTTTAGTTTCCTAGGCAGGGCTGGTTCATCTTCAATCTCCCGACTACTAAAGGTCACGACGTTAGTGGTATCCTGGTATTGCCAGTCTGACTTAAGAAAACTCAGGATTAATCCTTCATAAATCTCATTTGTTCCCTTTTTGTGTTCATAGACGGTGCCTTGGTTAAAGCCCTGATAGGTTAAGCGCTGTTCCTCTTGAATATTGAGACCGCCAAACCCACGAATTAGGATAATTGGTAAAGGAGTACGGGTAGGTACAGACATTGTCATCTCCTATTGTATCTGGAATGTTAATTCATCGATCTTAGCTGCTGATTTATCTATAGACCATCAGTATTTTTAGTCAATTAAAAATTGATAATTTAAAATCACCTGAGTTCGACATAACCAACTATCCTCCGATTCAGGAGCTTCGAGTCAGGAGCTTCGAGTCAGACTAATTAATTTTTAAGTAAGTTTGAGGATAAATTGGTTTATGTATCCACTGCTTAGCCTTTCAATCAACAGGTATTACAAAGTCAATCATTTCCTGATGGACATTAAAATAGAGGAATTTTTTTTTATCATAAACTACTTGTGATAATAGTTGTGATTACATTAGCATCGCTCAAGAATAAATTTTTACACTAGCTGTTCTAGCTATGAAACAACTCAAAAAAATCTTGATTGTGCTCTATATACTTTGCCTGTCTGTGTTTTATGGTAATGATGCCTATGCCCACGCTCGCCATCCCAGGTTGTCACCCCGTGAGGCGCTACCCGCAATGGCATTGGCAAGAGGCATGCATGCTAAAGTTGACTACAAAAACTTAGGTGCGCTTTCCGCATTAAGAATTAAATTCGCCACGGGTCGCACCTGATGTTGTTTGCGGCAGGTCATGGCTGGGTCAGGGTCGTAATTAGAGGTTAAACGAACTCGATGCATAAGTTTACTGCCATTGGCTTTGGCAGATTTTCGGTCAATCAACCAGCCCAAAACCACTCGCGCTTTACATCAAGATACTGAATAATATCCAATTTAAATGAGGAACAGCTAATGACAATGCCGTAGATGATAGAATTAAATAAATGAAAATGAGGATGAAAAACATCCAAAATGGCAAAAGACGTTTTCCATCAACAGGTTAAAAATGCTTTGATCAAAGACGGATGGAATATAACTCATGATCCTCTCACGATTCGGATTGGCGAGGCAGTCAAATTACAAATTGATTTAGCGGCAGAAATCGCAATCGCAGCTGAACGAGATTCCGAATAGGTGCGCTTTCCAATGGGCGAGTAAATCGCCCTTGGGTCGCACCTCAAAAATTGCTGTAGAAATCAAAAGCTTTATTGGAGAATCAGATATCAGCACATTTCATACGGCGTTAGGGCAATATCTTAACTATTGTCAGGCTCTTGAAGAAATTGAACCAGAGCGAATTGTTTATTTAGCGATTCCTTATGAAACTTATCAAGATTTTTTTCAGCTTTCTTTCATCCAACGCGCTCTGAGACGTTACCAAGTCAAGTTGATGATTTACGATCCGAAATTGGAGGAGATTAAGCAATGGATAAAATAGAGCAATATCGGCAATTTGTAAAGCATATTTTAACTGAACACTCCCAAATAGCAACCCCTACTGATAGGGATACGGTCAAAGCCGAGCTAATATTTGATAGGGAACACGACCATTATCAATTGGCTTATGTGGGTTGGCAAGGAGATAAGCGGGTATTTGGTCCTGTGATGCACTTTGATATTATTGATGGCAAAATCTGGATTCAATATAACGGGACTGAAGACTCGGTTGCTGAGAGGTTGGTGGAAATGGGTGTACCCACTTGTGATATCGTTTTAGGTTTTCATTCCGCTTTTAAGCGCCAATTTACCCGTTATGCAGTTCGTTAAAACAATGATATCTTGTTGAGCGGTTTGGGACTTGATTACGTGCAAGGGTTGCTAGTGATTGACTGACAAAAGTTTACAGACAGCGACTGAAAATCTGGCAACATTAGTCAAAACTGACTCTGCTGTGATGTATCGAAAGGGCTGGCGCTTACCGCTCTGTGTATCACCTTTGAACAGTCTTGTGCCAGCAGCTAAAATTGAAAATACGAAGTTGACACTCACCCATAACTGCCTGTACCGGTGCCACCAAAGGGAATTTCCCCCATCAGCGACTTCATCAAGACAATAGTAAAAAATGTATAGCGCTTTCTAGCCTAATCAGGTACACATGATTTTTTATCTGTTGCCGTCTTGATGCAGTCGCTTATGGGGGAAACCCCCAAGACCGCGCTGCATCGCTTTTGCCTGTTGCCTCTTCTTTGTTCCGGTGATCCGCTGTTCCCTATTCCCTGGGCATAGCGCCATAACAAACAACCTTGGCCTTTTGGCCTTTAGGCCACGCTACCCGAACGGCTACGCTACCCGAACAACCAACCTTAAAAACTAAAAAATAGTTCCCATGTCAGACCAACCCCTTACCCGTCAGGAACTCTACGATCGCATCCGCCAAATTGGAAAAGAAGAATTCGTCCTTGAAGAAATGATTCGCTACGGATTTTGGCCAGCAGAAGGTGAGATGCCAGAAGATCCAGCAGATGAAATTCGACGGCGGGGAGAACTCCAGCGAGAACTAGCCCAACTGCGCCAAGAAAGTCAGAAACTACAAAATGAACAAGCAGTCCGTAAGCGGTTGTTAAAAGAACGGTTAGCCCAGTCTAGGCTTAAGCGTCAGGAAACCAAAGAAAGACGGGAACAACAACGGCTCGAACGTGCCCAAGCGTGGGCTATACGCCAGGAACAGGAAATACTCTATCTCGGTGAGCAAGTATCCCCAGGTCTAAACCATACCGAATGCGATCGCATACGATTAGAAACCTATAAATTACCCCTGCTTAGCACAGCCCAAGACATTGCTCAAGCCATGGGGATTACCCTAGGACAGCTACGGTTTCTCGCATTTAATCGCAAAACCGCCACCATATCTCACTACATTCGTTTCAAGATTCCCAAAAAAACCGGTGGAGAGCGATTAATTTCCGCACCCAAACCAAAACTAAAACAAGCACAACACTGGATTCTCAGCAACATACTAGAAAAACTAGAACTAGACAATGCAGCTCACGGCTTTCGACGCGATCGCTCCATAGTAACCAACGCCCAGCCTCATGTTGGTGCTGATGTCATTATCAACATTGACCTAAAAAATTTCTTCCCATCCATTTCCTACCCACGAGTCAAAGGACTTTTCCGGTCATTCGGTTATTCAGAAGCAGTAGCAACAGTATTTGGATTACTCTGTACAGAAGCCGACATTGAAGAAGTGGAACTAGATAGCAAAACCTACTACGTAGCCACAAGCGATCGCCACCTCCCCCAAGGGTCCCCCGCTTCACCAGCCATTACCAACATATTGTGCCGTCGTTTAGACCACCGACTAACCAAACTAGCCACAGACTTAGGCTTTATTTACACCCGCTATGCCGATGATCTCACCTTCTCCGGCTCCGGTGACAGCCTCCGCTTTATCGGTAAACTCCTAAAACGCACCAGCTCCGTAGTAGCTCACGAAGGGTTTACTATCAATCAACAAAAGACCCGAATCCTAAGGAAATCCCAGCAGCAAGAAGTAACAGGAATTGTAGTCAACGACCATCTCAATATTTCCAGAAAACAATTAAAACGCTTTCGTGCTACTCTCTATCAAATCGAAAAAGACGGTCCAGACAGCAAACACTGGGGAAACTCCAGTAATGTAATCCCAGCCATTCAAGGCTACGCCAACTTCATCGCCATGGTCAATCCCGAAAAAGCAGCCCCGTTTCAAGCACAAATCCAACGCATCAAAGAAAAATGGTTATCTAATCACTATTAGGTATCAGCTTACCTTATTTTATAAGCTGTTATGCATTTAAACTGTGATAACAGCATTACCTTTATTTTTTATTTTT
>WTKN01000247.1:27668-40978 GCA_011524395.1 Moorena sp. SS36440bin_2 | reverse complement strand
TAGAGTTATTTGTTACTCAAAACCTGGATAAAATGGTAGTTGGTTTACCGTTGACCGTTGACGCTTAGCTTCAAAAAACTTAACAGTTAACCGTTGCTCCTCCCTTATCGGCCGTAAAAAAAGGGGCTAGTCAACACTTAACAGTCAACAGTTTGACCAATAAATCACTTTGATAGCAATTTAGGCAACACAGGCCCCCAGCACTCCCAAGTCAAATCCCAAGTCAACTCCCAAGTCAAACTATGAAACATACCCTTTCCGTTTTAGTTGAAGATGAAGCGGGTGTTCTAACTCGCATTGCTGGTTTATTTGCCCGTAGAGGCTTCAATATCGAAAGTCTTGCGGTTGGACCAACTGAGCAGGTTGGTATATCTCGAATTACTATGGTAGTACCTGGAGATGACAGCAGCATTGAGCAGCTGACTAAGCAACTCTATAAGCTAATTAATGTCCTAAAAGTACAAGATATTACCTCAATTCCCTGTGTCGAAAGGGAGTTGATGCTGCTAAAGGTTAACACTACTAGTTCCACCCGCTCGGAGATTATTGAATTAGCCGAGGTGTATCGTGCCCATGTCGTAGATACATCTGAGGATTCACTAACTCTAGAAGTTGTGGGAGATCCTGGGAAAATGGTAGCACTAACCCAAATGCTGAATAAGTTTGGTATCCGTGAAATTGCCCGGACTGGCAAAATCGCCCTAACCCGAGAATCGGGAGTCAATACTGAATATCTCAAGTCTTTGGAGGCAATAACTTAATTAATAACTAATTAAGTTATTGGTCGTTAGTCATTGGTTCGGATCTTTTTCCTGCAAGCCTTTATGATATGAACCCACAGGAATTGCGATCGCAAATTCTGTTCCGTTACCCGGATTAGAGGTACATAGGATTTGACCACCATGCTGTTCAACAACGATTTTCTTGCAGATATCTAGCCCTAAGCCAGTTCCCTTGTCGATTGATTTGGTGGTGAAGAATGGTTCAAATATCTTCTGTTTGACCTCTTCTGTCATTCCCGGACCATTATCGATAATTCTGATCACGACCTGTCCACCAGAACTGTCCCCTTGATCACCATCGCTGCCTATAAATTCTGTGCGAATGGTGATCTTAGGGGGGTCTGGTGCTTTTTGCTTTATACCTTGTGGGTAATCATCAGAAGACTGAGGGGAAACTGGAACCTGGAACCTGTCTACTTGAACAGCTCCAGAACCTGTAACTTTGAACCTGTTAAGCTGTGACTCTTCTAGAGCATCAATGGCATTGCACAGCAGGTTCATCAACACTTGGTTGATTGAACCAGAGTAGCACTCCACTAAAGGGAGTTTTCCATAGTCCTTGGTCACGGTAATCCCGGGATTCTTGCCTTTAGGCTTTAGGCGGTTATGGAGGATAGTTAGGGTACTATCAATACCTTCATGAATATTCACGCGCTGCTTTTCATAAGTATCCTGTCGGGAAAAGTGGCGCACTGACTGCACAATCTGTTGCAAGCGTTCTGCACCTAATCCCATAGATGATAGGGCTTTAGGAAAATCTTCGATCAGGAAATCTAGGTCAATTGCATCAGCGTACTGTTGAATTTCGGCACCAGGCTGGGGATAGTGTTTGGCATATAATCCCAACAGTCTTAATAAATCCTCGCCATAGTCCCTTGCTGGAGTGACATTTCCACAGATAAAGTTAAGTGGATTGTTGATTTCGTGAACAACACCAGCGCATAACTGTCCTAAGGTGGACATTTTTTCACGTTGCTTTAAGTGCTCTTGAGCGAGTTCCAGCTTCTTTAAGACATTCTCCAGTTCCTGGCTTTGGGCTTCTAATTTGGCTTGTGCTGTTTGTAACGCTGCTTCAGTTAATTTTTGTTTAGTAATATCTTTTACTAAACCTTCGTAGTATAGAATGTAACCAGTAGCATCACGCACTGCCCAAGCACTTTGGCAAATCCAAATTAGGGTGCCGTCTTGGCGATAGACCTGGGATTCAAAATCCTCTACCAAACCCTTTGAGTGCAGTAGGTCAAGGAATTGGTAGCGTCGCTGGGGATCTTTGTGAAGGTACTGCCCAACACCAGTTATATGACTGAGAAATTGGTTAGGTGATTCATAGCCATATAGTCTAGCTAGTGATGGGTTACAGGCTATATAGTAACCATCAGGGGTGATTTGAAATATACCATCAGTCGAGTTTTCAAATAGAGATCGATATCTCTGTTGGACTGCTAAGAGAGATTCTTCCACTCTTTTACGGTCAATTATTGGCTCAGCTAGTGTCTGATTGGTAGGTTGCCAACTAGTTTTCCACTTAGTGAAGTTTTTGTGAACCGTTGGATTAGGTTTTACCCCCTTGCCAGAGCTAGGGGGTAAAGCTCCGCGACTTATTAACATAGATTGTTGCCTCACCTTTTTCCCTCACGACCATGACTATTGAGCATTGCAGCTGCCTCTTGAAGGATGGGTTTCCGGTACAGACTATAGTATTTGCTGTTGGGGAATTGTGCCATCCCTGAGCAGTTTTTTACAAAACTATTAACTAAACTGCTCGGAATTTAAATAAATTTAACATACATCTCCCCTTGACAAACGTCAAATTAAGAAGGTTTTTTTCCCAAGTCGCGCACTGCAGTCAAATATTGTCCTAGAAAAGGTAAGCCACCAATGGCTGGAAGTAGGTAGCGGGAAGTACACAGTAACCCTAAGGCGGCAGCTGTAGCAGCCGGGAAATAGGGTTGGTAGAAGAAAATTAGCGCAGCATCACGGGTGCCAACACCAGCAAAGGTGAGTGGTAACAATCCTGCTAGAATAGCTAGGGGAGACAGAGCGAGATTCGTTAAAAAGGGTGTCCAGGCGTTGAGGGCGAGGATAAATAACCAAATTTGCAATAAGTGTAAGAACCAGATAAAAATTGAAGTTAGGGTAATTTTCAATAACTGCTTGGGGTCATGCCAGAAGTAGCTGTGCATTTCCCCCCAAGAGATTTGCATTTTTTCTAGCTTTGGACGGAATTTTTTGGGGGCAATTTTTTTTGTCACTAAGAAAAATAAATGGGCAAATTTGCGGTCACTGAGGAGGAAAATCCCTAGAATTAAGCCAAAAATTATCCCAGCGGTCATCAACCAAAAAAAGCCACTTTTCCCAGGATAAAGTAATAAACCAAAGACACACCATAGCAGTAGAGAAAGCATGTCACAAGCTTTTTCAAAAATAACGATGGCTAACGACAAGCTCCCAGTTAAATTACCTCGCTGCTTCATGAAGTAGGCTTTAGCAATATCTCCCATTTTGGAGGGCAAGACCATATTTAGGGTACTGGCAGCTAAAATCAGGCGATTGGCTTCCCAAAATCCGAGCTGGGAATCCGTCGGCATTAGTTGTTGCAATCGCCAAGCCGTGAACAAGGTGATCGGAATCACCATGCCCAGACTAATCGCCATCCACATGCGATCGCATTCTTTGAATACAGCGATCAGTTGGGGAAAGTCAATTTTGGTATAAATTACCCCTAGGATGACTAGGCTGATGGCAATGGAGATGAGTCGTTTCATGAATTAGCAGCAAAAGGCAAAAGGCAACAGGCAAAAGGCAACAAACAAAAGGCAACAGGCAACAGGCAACAGGCAACAGGCAAGCTAGCAACAGGCAAAAGGCAAAAGGCAAAAGGCAAAAGGCAAGCTAGCAACAGGCAACAGGCAAGCTAGCAACAGGCAACAGGCAAAAGGCAAAAGGCAAGCTAGCAACAGGCAACAGGCAAAAGGCCACGCGTGCGCGTTCCACCTTCCCTAGGGGAACACTCAAGGCGAACAACATCTGATGCTAACCAAAAACTTTAGTGAGAATTTCAACAGTGGGGTCAACTTCTAGCCACACCGTAGCCCCACAATGCTTTGGACAATTCGGTTGATAGACTAACCGAGATGGACCTTTGATTTCTACATAATGACCGTAGGTGTTACGGTTGCCTTGTTTGACGGTCAGAACAGGCTTGTAAGTATCGTACTTTCTGTTCTCCTTGATAATGTGCTGGTTGACGTGGATGTAAGTCGCCACCTTTTGTGCAACTTTTTTCCAGGTTCCTTTTGGTCCACGCTTACCGGGAATGACTCTGGGCATGCCATTAAATAGGGGAATTTGCCAAAATCTGCCAACTTTTTGAGCGCCCTTAATTCTGCCGCTTTTGAGAAGTTGGCGAACTCGTTGGACACAAATTCCTAAAAGATAAGCTGCTTGAGTGGTGCCAATGGTGGTTATCTCTTGTGCTGCCATGTCTTTGCCTTTTAATCTAGCGCTATTGTTTATTTATGGTTTAAATTTAACACAGTTATTTTAATAGCGCTAGTGTTTTAAAATAACTGTTACATAATTTAATAATTTAGTTTATTAAAGCGCTATAGCTTTGTGAGCAAGTAATGCAGCAGTTAGCGAAAATTAAATAGCGCTATAGTTTTGTTAAACTTCAATACATAGTATTTGAGCACTGATGCACTCAGAAATATTTTCCCAGTTATATGATCTCAAAAACGCTGCTCGAACTTCAACCATTCATAATCATCCAAGGTTTGCACCTCATCAGTTAGGTCAACCCAGGGTTGTAATTGTCCTGCTTGAAAAGTACGACTCATGACCACGTAAATCGATGTCTGGTCACCACCAATTCCGACACTTTGTACCGATTTCCAAGACTTAGCTTGTAATTCATCAATGACTAACCATCGCTCACCTTGCCAATAAAAATATCTGCGAAAGCAGAAGGGAGCGTCTTTCTTACCAGTAATTAATAATTTCTGTAATAATTTCCGAATTAAATTCGGAAAGAACCGCCCTACCGTTAACATCACTCCCCGCAGAATTAGTAAATTCATTGGAGTCATTTGTTTCTGTTTCGCCCATCCCAAGTTTCCCTCAATCAGAATTTCATCCTCACTGACTTTAACTTGATAGTCATCAATCAGATGACCGACAGCATTTTTAAATTTACCTCTTTCTTTTACGAGTAGGGAAAAATGGGTATCTGAAGCAATTAATTGATTGTCTCGAAATATCTTAAACACGCCTCCTTTATTCAAAGCTAAATAAAGCTCTGTTCCGCGACGGCGGTCAATTAGGATGTTGGCGTCTTTCAACCATACGCGACCACTGGGACGGGAAGTTGGTTTAGGTCGGTTACTCACAAAATCCCGCCAAGATAGTAGATAATTCCAGGTATGGTGACCAATAATGTGATCATCGGCATAACAAGGAGCAAGACCATTAGCTAATCCCACCAAGAAGCGGTCATTAATCTCTAGGGCTTCTGGAAACCAGCGTCCTACTAATTCAAACCCATGGGGAAAAAAGTTGTAAGTGTTACGGCTAGTGTATTCTCCGCCATAGGAACCATCGGGATGGATGAATTGTGCGGCTAATTCGACAGCTTTGATCAGAGCTTCTTTTAGGCGTGGGTCTAATCTCAACAGATAAATCCTGGCTAGACAAGAAATGGTTAAAGTGTGGTAGCCTGGGTCGCAGCCTTCGTATTCAATAAACCAGCCTTCGGGACTTTGCCAGGATAATACTTGCTCTAGCCTTTGCGATCGCGCTCTATCCCATTGATTGATATGCAACAGTTCCGATAGCAGGTCTAAACATAAGACAATCAAGGCTTGGTGGTTGCTAAGCTGTCCACTTTCCATGTGATGGGCTAGCCAATCTGCTCGTTTTTCAAAGAATTGTAAGGCAATGGGGTTATGGAGTCCCATGGCTTTGTAACTTTCGATGCTAGCCAATAAGGAAAAGGCGGCGGCTCCAGCAGCACGCTCAAAAGGGAAATAATCATCACAGGAGCCATCCGGATGGCAACTGGATGCAGCAAAAAGTATCCCTGCTTCGACCCAATCGAGAATTACTGGTTGCTGGTAGAAAGGGTTATCTGGGAAATCGGTATGATAGGCTAGTGCTAGAGGCCAGACAAATTCCTGTGCCATCCCACTAGGGAAATCAATGATTTTATAGTGCCAGAAATTACGGTCGAAGCAGCCGTAGGTGGGACTGTGGGGATTGCGGTCTAGGAGGGTAAGGATTTTAGGGATTTGGTTTAGGGCGTGACGGGCGAATAGGTCTCTGGTCATTATTTGCGGCTGTTTGTGTCAGTGCGTCAGTCCGAGAGTGATGGTTGTTTTCAGCCAAAAGTAGCCTTAAGAGTTTCCCACTATAGCAAGTCGTCTGAAGAGCGTCCCACTATCACAATAGAACTATTCTTGATTCAAGAAACTATTGACAAATTCTTCTCCTTCTCTCCCCTCCTTTCGGTTTTCCCGCTGTTGTTGATTTCCGGTGGATGGCCAATGGGGAGTGCGATTGGAGTCAACATCCAATCGGCGTAGTCGCAGTTGGATGTCTTCTAGAAGTTGACGATTGACTGCCATTAGGTCTGCCACTAAGCCAAATATCCACAGTTGAAAGCCCATTAGAATCAGAATAGCAGCTAAAACTAGGCTGGGTACGTGAGCTTTGGGAGTACCAGCGAAGTATAGGATTAACCAACGAATCCCCAGTAAGGTTCCTAGGGTAAATGGAATTGTCCCCAAGGTGATAAAGAATCTCAGGGGGTTGTAGGTCATGGAGATTCGCAGGATAGTGATTAGCGATCGCTTAACATAGGCACTGATACTCTTTACTAGACGGGAGGGGCGTAAATAGCGATTGGTACGGATTGGGACAGAAGTGATAGCGATGCCTTTTTGTCCAGCTTGAATGATAGTTTCTAGGGTGTATGTGTATTCATTAAAGACATTTAGCTTTAAGGCGGCTTCTCGGCTAAAGGCTCGGAATCCACTGGGAGCATCAATGATATTAGTATTGCTAGCAATTCGGACTACCCAACTACCGAATTTTTGTAGACACTTTTTAATGGGGGAGAAGTGCTTAATCTTCTGAATCGGTCGCGCCCCGATCACTATTTCGGCTCGACCTGATATAATAGGTTCTATAAGTTTGGGAATGTCATCAGCGCAGTACTGATTATCCGCATCGGTATTGACAATAATGTCCGCATCTGCTTTCAAGCAAGCTTCGATTCCTGCCATGAAAGCTTTGGCTAGTCCCTGATTGTGTTTAAAATTGACAATGTGGTCTACGCCATAGGAGCGGGCTACGTCTACAGTACGGTCTGTACTGCCATCATTGATAATTAGCCACTCAACGGTATCTACACCCCTCAGTTGACGGGGAAGCACCGAAAGGGTAATCCCTAGGCTTTTTTCTTCGTTGTAGCAGGGGATTTGAATAATTAGTTTCGTCATCGATGGTGACGGGCTTTGCTTCAAGAATGGAAAAAACTCCGGTGCCTTTGATTATCGCAGACGCAGGGAAAAGAGTTTTGGTTTCTTGATTATGGTAGGTTATTGGCGGATTATAGCAGTTTTTAATAGGGAGTCAAGGGAGTCGGGAGTCGGGAGTCGAGAGTCGGGGCAGCAAAAGTTGTGTTTTTAACAGATTTGTGTTGAGAAACGAAGTTATAGTAATTTACTATAGCGCTATATTTTTATGGTAAATTATGCGATTCGCCTACGGCCACGCTAAACGAACGCAAAACTGCTGATGGTTTTACCAAAGCACGAATTTTGCGCTATCGATTGGTTTAATTGCAATTACGCGATTGGCCTACGGCCAAGCTACGCGAACACAACACAATGATCCTATGTAGACTTTGGTTGAGAGCCAGACACCACAGGGGCGCTAGACTGCAACTCCAACTTTGGATGGTCTCCTGCGACTTGCTGTAAATTCCACTGATTTTTAAACAATAGCACTGGACGTCCCCAATTATCTTTGACTGTCACGGTATTAAACAAACGCCCAGCTTTTTCCAAGGCTTCCCAGCCACCGGCTACCCAACGAGCCACACTATAGGGCAACATATCCAACCTAGTCTCTACGCCATACTCATTTCTGAGGCGAAACTGCACTACTTCAAATTGCAACTGTCCCACTGCTGCCAGAATTGGGTCCCGCTTGGACTCATCAACGGAGTACATAATTTGCACAGCCCCTTCTTCCCGCAACTCCTTGACTCCTTTCTGGAACTGCTTGAACTTAGAGGGGTTAGGATTCTTCAAATAAGCAAACAACTCTGGGGAAAAACAAGGAATCCCTTCATACTCCAACTTCTTACCGTTGTAAATCGTATCCCCAATGGCAAACACCCCCGGATTATTCAAACCAATAACATCCCCGGCATAGGCAACATCAATGGATTCTCGGTCTTGAGCAAATAGCTTTTGGGGTCTTGACAAACGGACGGTTTTACCAGTACGAGCATGGCTGACAGTCATATCCTTTTCAAACTTACCCGTACACACCCGCACAAATGCCACCCTATCCCGGTGCTTGGGATCCATATTCGCTTGCAGCTTGAACACAAAGCCACTAAAGTCTGGATAAGTTGGAGGAATCTCGCCCACTGTGGATTTCCGAGATTCTGGTTTCAGGGCATAGTCCAAAAAAGCATCCAGAAACAGCTGCACCCCAAAATTAGTCATGGCACTGCCAAAGAACACAGGGGTCATTTGACCAGAATGAATCAGATCTAAATCCAGGTCTGGACCAACACCATCGAGAATTTCTAACTCTTCCTTTAGTTGATAATATAAGTCTTGTTCTAGCAGCTGTTCAATCTGGGGGTCTCCCAAATCTACTACCGTATTCTTCGCCTCCCGGGACCCGTGAGCGGTGCGTTCAAACAAGTGAATTTGTTGTCTTCGGCGGTCAAACACTCCTTTAAAGCGATCGCCCATGCCAATCGGCCAGTTGACCCCATAGGTTTGTAACCCCAGCTCCTGTTCAATCTCATCGAGGAGTTCTAGGGGTTCTCGTGCGGGACGGTCAAGCTTATTGACAAAGGTAAATATAGGAAGCGATCGCATTTTGCACACTTCAAACAATTTGCGGGTTTGGGGCTCTAGACCCTTTGCTGCATCAATCAGCATCACCGCATTATCAGCTGCTGCCAGAGTGCGATAGGTATCCTCACTGAAATCTTGGTGTCCGGGTGTGTCGAGTAAATTAATCTGACAGTCGAGATAGGCAAACTGCAACACCGTGGAGGTAATCGAAATTCCCCGTTGTTGCTCCATTTCCATCCAGTCCGAGGTTGCCTTGCGCTGAGCTCGCCGTGCCTTCACTGCTCCGGCTTCGTGAATTGCTCCACCATAGAGTAACAATTTTTCTGTCAATGTGGTTTTACCCGCGTCCGGGTGGGAAATAATGGCAAAGTTACGGCGGTGTTCAACAGCGTTGAGCAATTCTGCTTCAAGTTCAGTGGACATCCAAAAAGACTAGATAGGGGACTTTCGCTTAATTCTTACATAACTCTGTATATATTATAGCGTTTCTGATAGTAATGACCTACACAGGTTTGTTTCCCTATTCCCTACTTCCTACCTGAGAGGGATATATTTTTTACTTCATGGTCACACCTTGGACTTCAGCTTAGGATATAAACCTGAAAAGGCACCATTACGGTTTTGGGGAAAACCCCCTTTGGCGGCGCTGCATCAAGACAATGATAATTGTTAACAACCAATAGGTATATTTCTCTATGCTCCACGCGGCCCACCCAGTCACCACACACTCACGTCTTTCTTAAATACCTAACCAGCAAGCTAATTTCCCTATTCCTGTTTTTCCATTTACTTTTCCCTACTTCTGCCATCAGTCTAGTAATTACTAACTCATCAATGTCGTGATATCATCCCTAATTTTTGACGGAATTTACGACCTATAGTATAGGTTTATAAACGCTAAAATACTAGTAAGTAAAAATTAATAAATAGAGGATTTAAATTAAGGAGCTAAGCTATGGTGTATGACCAAAAAAATAACATCGACTATGATCCCGACAAGCGCAAGCTGTTATCAGGATTATGTCACGGAGCCATTTTCATTAGTGTCTCATTTATCTCCGTGTTAATTCCCCTGGCTATCTTGTTAATCTCCGATGATCAAGTAGTCAAAGATAATGCCAAAGAGTCCCTTAATTTTCACTTCAATGTCTGGCTATATGAGGTAATTTTTGGGGCTTTGACTTTTATCCTGATTGGTTGGCTTTTCCTTCCTCTGTTATTTATTTTAAGTTTGGTACTGCCGATTCTGGCTATTCTCAAGATTCTTGGGGATCCCAATGCATCCTACCGCTACCCATTTATTTTCCGTGTGCTTTAAACTAGCGCTAGGGTTTTAGTTAACCTGAGTGAACAGGGGGGAGCATGGCATGGTTGCAGAAAGAGTATTACAGTAGGCAAAAAAAATGCCATCAGACCAAAGAATTTCCTTCGTCCCGGACTTCCCCCTCTTTCCACCCCTCAGAAAAACCTGGAAGATGTAAAATGTAACGAAATGCAAAGTATAATGAGAAGAACACCCCTAAGCGAAAAATATACAGTATTACCATCACATGCGAGTTGCGATCGCTGGAGCCGGACTAGCAGGGCTTTCCTGTGCTAAATATCTAATCGACGCTGGTCACACCCCGATTGTCCTAGAACGACGAAATGTTTTAGGCGGTAAAGTGGCAGCCTGGAAAGATCAAGATGGAGACTGGTATGAAACTGGTCTTCATATATTTTTTGGTGCCTATCCCAATATGCTGCAGCTATTTAAAGAACTGGGTATTGAAGACCGGCTGCAGTGGAAAGAGCACACCATGATCTTTAATCAGCCAAATCAACCCGGAACTTACTCCCGGTTTGACTTCCCAGATATACCAGCTCCCGTCAATGGGATTGTGGCAATTCTGCGCAATAACGACATGCTGACCTGGCCCGAGAAGATTCGCTTTGGGATAGGGTTGATTCCGGCCATGCTTCAAGGGCAAAAGTATGTCGAACAAATGGACAAATACTCCTTCTCGGAATGGCTGAAAAAACAGAACGTACCACCGCGAGTAGAGAAGGAAGTCTTCATCGCCATGTCTAAGGCCCTAAACTTTATTGGGCCTGATGAAATTTCATCCACTGTAATCTTAACTGCTCTTAACCGCTTCCTACAGGAAAAGAACGGTTCCAAGATGGCATTCTTGGATGGTTCTCCCACCGAGCGACTCTGCCAACCAATAGTTGATCATATCACACAGGGAGGGGGAGAAGTACGCTTGAATGCCCCAGTTAAAGAATTTTTACTCAATTCAGACAACAGTGTCAGTGGATTGTTGATCCGGGGATTGAATGGAGCGCCCGATCAAGTTCTCACAGCGGATGCTTATGTATCAGCTATGCCGGTAGACCCTTTGAAGCTGATGATACCCAAACCTTGGGGTGAAATGGAATTTTTCAAACAGCTGGATGGGCTAGAGGGGGTACCGGTAATCAACCTGCAGATGTGGTTTGACCGCAAACTGACGGATATTGACCATCTGTTATTTTCCCGATCACCTCTGCTTAGTGTCTATGCTGACATGAGCAATACCTGCAAAGAGTACGCCAATGCCGACCGCTCAATGTTGGAATTGGTCTTAGCGCCTGCTAAAAATTGGATTGGTAAATCCGATCTCGAAATTGTGAATGCCACCTTAGCAGAACTGGAGAAACTGTTCCCCAAGCATTTTGGTACTGATAACTCAGCTCAACTGCTAAAATACCACGTGGTTAAGACTCCCCGTTCGGTATATAAAGCAACCCCAGGAAGGCAGAATCACCGTCCGTCCCAAGAAACACCCATTGCCAATTTCTTCCTAAGCGGGGATTACACTATGCAACGTTACCTAGCAAGTATGGAAGGAGCCGTACTTTCTGGTAAGCTGACATCGCAGGCAATAAATAACAACAGCACTCGGCTTTCAAAAACCAGCGCTCAACCACTAGCCGGCAATCAGAAAGCAGAGATTGACACCCCGTTAGTCTCTTCACCCATGCCAAGGGCCAGTACTGAGGGCTGAACGATGAAAGTTGAAAGCTTCCAATCTCCAACGTTGCTAAGAATGCTCCAACTGCCCAAATCTCAGCCCATGAGAAACCTGGCCTCCCGGTCAAAATCCTACGAATTATGCCGCCAGATTACGGCGAAGTACTCTAAGACGTTTTATCTTGGCACCCTACTAATGCCAGAAGCCAAACGTAGAGCCATCTGGGCAATATACGTCTGGTGCAGACGAACTGATGAACTAGTTGATGGTCCCCAGGCGGCTTTAACCACCCCTGAAACCCTAGATCAGTGGGAAGAACATCTGGAATCTATATTTGCCGGACATCCCATTGATGACTATGATGTGGCTTTGGTCGATACCCTAGAACGCTTTCCAATCGATATTCAACCCTTTAAGGATATGATTGCCGGTCAGCAGATGGATCTCTACCGTAGTCGCTATGAAACCTTTGATGAACTGAATCTTTACTGTTATCGGGTGGCGGGTACGGTGGGGTTAATGTCTAGTGCTGTACTGGGGGTTGACAACTCCACTAGTAAAGCACCCTGGGATCAGCACATAGATTCCTATAATCCAGTGGGAGAAGCGATCGCATTAGGTATTGCCAATCAGCTAACTAACATCCTCCGAGATATTGGAGAGGATGCTAGACGAGGTCGTATTTACATACCCTTAGAAGATATGGAACGGTTTAATTACACTGAGGATGATTTGTTCAAAGGTGTGGTTGATGACCGTTGGCAGGAACTGATGCGTTTCCAAATTCAACGGGCAAGGGATTACTATACCAAAGCAGAAAGAGGTATTAGAGCCCTAAGCCGTGACGCCCGTTGGCCGGTTTGGTCTGCGTTGATGCTCTATCAGAAAATTCTCAATGTGATTGAACACAACCATTACGATGTATTTAGCCAAAGAGCCTATGTACCCAAACTCCCTAAAATGTTATCCTTACCGATAGCTTGGCTGAGGGCGCAAGTTCTATAGCATGCGCTATGGCAAACCCTTAATGGAAAATCTGTCAAAAAATCCCCATCCTACCTATCGATGGGTTTTTTTTTCCGTTGACCAAGGGCGGCAAAAGGCTGGGATACAAAATAAAAATACTATCGATTCTATTTAATTGTGCTACAGATGGTTGGGATTGGAAAAGGAGAAGCGGGAATGGGGAAAGGACTATATTTATTAATTAGTTCCCTTAATCTAACTCTAACAAATAAAAAGAGTTTTTGGTATACTCTGCGACATTTTATTGTGCTGTATACTAATCCTTTCACCTTTCCCCTTTGGCGGCGCTGCATCGCTTATAGCTGTTTCTAATTAGGGCAGGTGGCAAAGCGCTATAAGTATATTAACTCAGATGTACTTCAGCAGTGGAAGCGCTATATATAATTTCTTAACTATGGTCGAACTTG
>WTKN01000247.1:0-27568 GCA_011524395.1 Moorena sp. SS36440bin_2 | reverse complement strand
ATGTACTTCAGCAGTGGAAGCGCTATATATAATTTCTTAACTATGGTCGAACTTGCGAAGGGTTGGATTACATGAGGTGAAAGCTGAAGGCTGACGATGGATAACGGTATCGATGGTGTCGTATAATCAGCAAGTCCAACCACTTTTGTCATATAGTAAGGAGATGTTCATGTTTGAACTGGATGTTGCTTATTTGGAATCCGAATACGCCCACAAGAGTCCTCAGGAAATCCTGAAACTGGCTCTTGACAAATTTGACAACATCGCTATCTCTTTCAGTGGTGCGGAGGATGTGGTTCTTGTGGATATGGCATCCAAGATTAAGCCAGATGTGAAAGTTTTCTCCCTCGACACGGGTCGCTTGCACTCCGAGACTTACCAACTACTTGAGAAAGTCAGACAGCACTATGGAATTCCACTAGAGGTGATTCTACCGGACGCGGATGCAGTGGAAGCACTGGTTAAACAAAAGGGGTTGTTCAGTTTCTACCAGGATGGTCACAAAGAGTGCTGTGGTATTCGCAAAGTGGCTCCCTTGCGTCGCCAACTGGCTAGGCTAGATGCTTGGATTACGGGTCAGCGAAAGGATCAGAGTCCTAGTACTCGCGCTAATATCCCTGTTGTCCAGGTAGACCAGGCGTTCTCGACCCAAGAAGGAACCCTGATTAAATTTAACCCCCTAGCTAATTGGAGTTCTGAACAGGTGTGGAAATACATCCGCACTAATGATGTGCCTTACAATCAATTGCACGCTAAAGGTTTCGTTAGCATTGGCTGCGAACCCTGTACCCGCCCAACTCTGCCCAATCAGCATGAACGGGAAGGTCGCTGGTGGTGGGAAGGGCAGAAAGAAAAAGAGTGTGGCTTACACAACACTACAGAACAGGTAATGACGAAGAAGGAACACCAAACAGTAAGGGTTTGAGCAACCCTCACGGAAATTAACAGACTAGGTAAAAAATTTCAGTTCAGGTACTTAAGCATTGCGGCACAATCAAGCTTGTTGCGGTTGAAATCCTAATTTTTAGGTAGAAGTGGGGAGTGGGTTGTGATAATTTCTTTATTACGCTTTTGAAAAACAACTCAGTATTGAATACTACAGAATGAAAATCACTTTAGTTAAAAAAATCAACAAAGACGGTAATTTCTGTCGCAAGTGCGTCAATGTGGTAGAAAAACTTGAAAAAAAAGGACTGATGGGTCGCATAGACCAGATTGTGGTGGCTGATGAGCGTGAGCCATCTAGCGAAGGACTAGATCTAGCTATAAAGCACGGGGTAGAAGCAGCCCCTTTCTTCATTGTTGATCATGAGGACGGATCGACCCAAGTCTATAGCACTTATGTTCGTTTCTTCAAGGAAATCCTGAATCAGAAGACTTCTGAAAAGGAGGAGGTATCGGAAATTATGGATCGATACCCTGAACTAGATTTCATCTAGAAAACTGATTGCTGTAATCGTAACACTAAGGTGATTAGGTGATGTTAGCGTAGCTCGACGAAGTCCGGTGATGGAAATATATCGGTTCTCCATTGGTTCTCGGTTAATTCCCAAAGCCTGATGCTATAGTCGCAGCTCGCTAACGATTAAAGCAAAAAAGACCATGTAAGGAAACAACCAGGAGATTGATCATGAAAAAAGTTGTAGTTTTAGGCGGTGACGGATTTTGTGGTTGGCCCACAGCTCTCCATCTATCTGATACTGGTCATGACATTGTAATTGTTGATAACTTGTCACGACGCAACATTGATAATGAGTTGGAAGTGACTTCTTTAACTCCTTACCAGCCCATGTCTACTCGTTTGAAGACATGGCATGAGGTTTCTGGCAAACAAATCCAGTTCTATAACTTTAATGTAGCGAAAGACTATGATCGCTTACTCAATCTATTGCTAACCTATCAACCGGATGTGGTGATTCATTTTGCCGAACAGCGGGCTGCACCTTATTCGATGAAGTCATCTAGCCATAAGCGCTACACGGTAGATAATAACTTGAATGCGACCAATAATCTGCTAGCTGCGATTGTGGAGTCGGGTTTGGATATACATGTGGTCCATTTAGGAACCATGGGAGTCTATGGTTATGGTACTGCTGGAATGAAGATTCCGGAAGGGTATTTAGATATCCAGGTGACTACGGATGAGGGGAAAATGATACAGCAGCAGATATTGTACCCAGCCAATCCGGGCAGTATCTATCACATGACCAAAACTCAAGACCAGCTGTTTTTCTCTTACTACAACAAGAATGATGGGGTACGCATCACTGACCTGCATCAGGGGATTGTTTGGGGAACTCAGACCAAGCAGACAAAGCAGGATGAACGGCTAATTAATCGCTTTGATTACGATGGAGACTATGGTACGGTTCTCAATCGGTTCCTGATGCAGTCAGCGATTGGTCATCCATTGACAGTACATGGAACAGGGGGTCAAACCAGGGCATTTATCCATATTCAAGATACGGTGCGGTGTATAGAGTTAGCGATCGCAAATCCTCCGGCTTCTGGAGACAGGGTGAAAATCTTGAATCAGATGACGGAAACCCATCGGGTACGGGATTTGGCAAAGATTGTCTCTGATATCACTGGGGCGGAAATTTCCTATCTAGAGAACCCGAGAAACGAATCAGCAGAAAATGAACTGGCTGTGGAGAATAAATGTTTCTTGGAAATGGGTCTAGAACCAACCACCTTGGTTAAGGGTCTGATGCAAGAGGTAATCGAGATTGCCTCTAAATATGTCGATCGTTGCGATCGCTCGAAGATTGTCTGTACATCACTGTGGCGGCAGAAGGGAAATGGGGTGAGTATGGCCGCAGAAAGTCCTGATCAAACCACATCCAACAAAACGGCGGTGGGTGTAGGTGCCAATTAAGAATTAGGTAGCGCGTAAGTGGGAGCATGTTATACCTTGAGCGGTCAGCTTTATTATGGTCAGTCTGGTTCTGTTGGCCTTGCAACTAATAGCTGATCACAAGGACAGCATGGGCGTAGCACCATTACTGACCGCTCAACGTATCTGAAACTCTGGCAATCTTAATAAGTTAATCAGTAGTGAAACCTCTTGCTACCCTAAAACAGAAAAGGAACAAGAGAGATTTAGCCACCCAATAAATTAGGTGGGCGGGGAACTGAGCAGGATTTATCCCGGCGATTGTGTTACAATAAAAAGGTAAGTAGGGACAAGGTTGGTCACGTTTATATTTTGCGCTTTACGGTGAAATTCCGGCAAGAAAGAGACGGGGTATATCCTACGACTATGGTACAAGCAAGTAACGCAGCAAAAAGTAGTGATTTATTGCCCTGATTTGTTTGGTACAACCACTCCGAAAGCTAGTTAAATTAAAAGTAAATCCACAGGTTGACTTTTTGAGTTAATCCGTTCGCTTAGCGTGGCCATAGGCCAGGGATGTAGGGCAGTTTTGAATCTGTCAAACGATATGGTCTGAATTATCTTTCTAGATCGTATTGTAAGCATCACGTTCGCGAAGCGAGTCCAAAGGACTCAGCGCGGTTTCAACCCGCGTAGTGATATCAGCTTAGAATCCACGCG
The DNA here is from genome assembly GCA_011524395.1 of Moorena sp. SS36440bin_2. Lineage (GTDB taxonomy): Bacteria > Cyanobacteriota > Cyanobacteriia > Cyanobacteriales > Coleofasciculaceae > Moorena. The sequence goes on along the minus strand of WTKN01000247.1, from coordinate 24,012 downwards.
GTTTCAACCCGTGGAGAATTCAATAGTTGATCCGATTGCCTGTTATGTATCAAACTGACCCCCCTCGTCCGGCGAAGGAAACCCTGCCGACAATGTATGATCTCCCTAGTGAAGATCCAGAGGAACCAGGTTTGCCAGACGAGTTTCATGATTTTCAACCTCAGCTATTACGGGAGACTTTCTGCCCACCAAGTTACTCAAGGGATCAGATCTTTGTGGGGGCTGACTTAAATCTGTACTATGATGTACGCCATCCTCAATGGTACAAACGACCGGATTGGTTTGGAGTAGTTGGGGTGTCTCGGTTTTATGAACAGCGAGACTTACGCTTGAGTTATGTGATGTGGCAGGAAGGGGTCAGTCCATTTATCGTAGTGGAGTTGCTCTCTCCAACGACGGAATCAGAAGATTTAGGGCAAACCCTACGGGATATCGATCAACCTCCAAGTAAGTGGGAGGTTTATGAACGTATCCTTCGTATTCCTTATTATGTCGTGTTTAGCCGATACACCAATGAGTTAAGAATTTTTGAGTTGAAAGGCTTAAACTATCAACAGGTAAGATTGGACACCGAAAGATTTTGGCTGCCAGAATTAGGACTTGGTCTAGGAGTATGGTCTGGGTCATACCAAGAGGTGAATGGGCGATGGTTACGCTGGTATGATGAATTGGGTAACTGGATTCCCACAGGCTCTGAACAGGCTCAACAGGCTCAAGACCAGTTGCAGCAGACTCAGCGGCAGTTGCAGCAGGCTGAGCAAGAAGCTCAATTCGAACGCCAGGAAAAGGAATTGGCTCAACAGCAGGCAGCGAGATTAGCAGAACGTCTGCGACAGCTGGGGATTGATCCAAAAGAGGTTTAAAAGGTGTCGTTGGCAGCACAATAGAAAACGCGATGCTCTTTACGATCCGCTACGCGAACGCATATAGCAATAGCCGTCTCATACCAAATCCTGTTCCCAAACCCCCCTTATCTGCATAGCCATAGATTCCTGGAATACAAAGATTGGGTCGATTTTTATAAAAGGGTTTTGACAAACGGATTTGATATAAGTCAACTTATACCCTTAGTTCAGTTCTGGAGTATTTAGTTTGATTATTATAATTATACGAGAGCGCGTTGTTTTTTGTCCATTTGCTCTCGCAACGCCCTATAGCCACGTAAGGAGTTTAGCGGTGGGAGGATGTCAATCATGGTTTACCACTGCCTCACCAATATTGTTTGTTAGAAAGCTAGCTTTTTTTTAATAGAATGATTATACTTTTCATAAAGTATCTATTCGAGATTGTCTGCTGGTGAACAAAACTAACGATCGTTTTGAAGTTGTAATTGTGGGGGCTGGGGCTGCTGGAATTGGCTGTGGAGTAGTCTTAAAATATTTAGGAATTGAAAACTTTGTCATTTTAGAACGACATCAAGTAGGGGCTTCTTTTAGGCGTTGGGCTGAAGAAATGCGATTCATTACGCCGTCGTTTCCCAGTCATGGTTTTGGATTGCTGGATCTCAACGCAGTAGTTTTAAATACTTCTCCTGCCCTCAGTTTCAGAAAGGAACATCTTTCGGGGAAAGAATATGCCCTATATTTGGAGACTGTAGCAGAACATTTTCAACTACCTATAAAAACCGAGACAAATGTGAAAACTATTGCAGCTTTACCTCAAGGCAAAGGCTTTGTCTTGGAAACTTCTAAAGGCGAGTTGCGTTCACGCAGTGCCTCAGCTTCGCTGAGATCGCAGTTTGTGATTTGGGCAGCAGGAGAGTTTCAATATCCCAATCTTAATCCGTTTCCAGGAGCAGAATTCTGCATTCATAATTCCCAAATACGTTCTTGGACAGAGCTTAAGGGGAAAGAATTTGTAGTTGTGGGAGGCTATGAAAGCGGTGTAGATGCAGCGTCAAATTTGGCAGCATTAGGTAAAAAAGTAAAGTTAATCGATCGCCAGAGTAGCTGGTTAAACTTAGACTCAGATCCTAGTGTTTCTCTGTCTCCTTATAGTCTAAAACGTTTAGAAAGAGCTTATTCTATGGGTCGGGTCGAACTCATTGGAGAACAGCACATTGAAGCAGTCAAAGCAGTAAAAAAAGGATATGTGGTGGAGAGCGAGTACGAACAGTGGTTTAGTTCCACACCGCCAATTCTCTGTACGGGATTTAACAGCAGTTTAAAACAAATCGCACCTCTATTTGACTGGTCAAATGGCTATGCAGCCCTGACTGAAGAAGATGAGTCTACCCTAACTCCAGGATTATTTGTCGTCGGTCCTTCGGTGCGTCACGGCGATCTGATTTTTTGCTTTATTTACAAATTTCGGCAGCGATTTGCTGTAGTCGGTAATGCGATCGCTCAACGTCTGGGAATCGATCCAACGACCTTGGAAGCCTATCGCCGAGAAGGTTTGTTCTTAGATGACCTTTCTTGCTGTAGTAACGATTGTGTTTGTTGAAAAGTAAAGTGAATATTTTTACGCCGTCAAAATTAGAGCGCGATTGTATTGTGGTCATTGGGAAAGAGAGTACGGGCAAGTCCCAACTAATTGCTTCTCTTACAGGACAGACTGCCCATAGTGCCAATTTTCGCGGTTCTACAGTGACTTGTGACACTTATCAATCTCAAGCCTATACCTTTATCGATACTCCTGGAATTCTCTATCGTTCCGACAGCGTAACTACTAAGAAAGCTTTAAGACAGCTACAAGAAAATGACACCGTGCTATTGATAGTCAAGGCAACCGAAGTAGATCGAGATTTAGCAGATCTACTACCTTTAGTAGCAGATAAACGGGGCATTGTGGTGATTACTTTCTGGGATAAGGTATTCTCGACGGTTCATAACGGACATCTCACGGGTCTGGGGCAACCCCAGACCCCGTGTCCTCCTCAAAAAGTGGTTCGGGAATGGAGAGAAACTTCTAACTTGAGCATTGTCACTGTAGATGCTCGCCACCTCACAATAGAACAAAAAGACTATATTCTGGCTTCTCTGCAAGACCCTCATCCTTTTCCCGCCCAATGGATTCCTACAAGGGCTGGCTGGTATATAGAACCCCACCCAACACTGTTAGAACATCCTCGACTGGGCAGTTTATTGGCGATCGCTTTATTACTTATTCCTGCCATTATTGCTGTCTGGGGTGCTAACTCCTTTGCGACTTTAGCAGATCCTATAGTCCAAAGTGCGATCGCTCCCCTTCTTGAGCCTTTATCCCAACTCCCAATCTGGTTAAAAGAAATAATGATAGGTCAGTATGGACTGATAACTATGAGTCCGTTGCTGTTTATTTGGGCGATGCCCACAGTAATTCTCTATGCCCTATTCTTGGGCGCATATAAAGCTAGTGGGTTAATCGAACGAATTACCATTGCTCTCGATCCTTTACTCCGTCCATTTGGGTTATCGGGACGGGATTTAGTGCGAGTAATTATGGGTATGGGGTGTAATGTTCCTGCGGTGATTAGCACCCGTGCCTGTTCTAGTTGTTCTAGGGGAACTTGTATTTCCGCGATCGCTTTTGGTTCGCCTTGTTCTTATCAGTTTGGCGCAACTTTAGGGGTCTTTAGTGCTGCTAAGTTACCTTACTTGATAATTCCTTACCTGCTGTATCTAACCGCAACCACCTTGATCTATACCTATATCATTTCTTCCCCTACAGCTAAATCGAATCAGAATCCCCTAGTAATCGAAGGAAGAGCATTTTTAGAATTTCCTCATTCGTCAGTAATTTGGCGCGAAGCTAAGTCAACTATTAATCAATTTTTATTCAATGCAATTCCCATATTTTTAGTTATTACCGTTATTGCTTCTGTGTTGAATTGGTTAGGAACGATCGCAGCTTTAGCCAATATTATTAACCCTTTGATGGGATGGTTTAATTTACCCGCTGAAGCCTCATTGCCTATTGTTTTAGCTTCTATTCGCAAAGATGGACTGCTATTATTTGCCGAACCAGAAACCTTGGCTATGTTAACTCCATTGCAGGTTTTGACTGGGGTGTATCTAGCAGGAGTATTGCTACCTTGTTTAGTTACTCTGTTAACTATTACGCGAGAACAGTCTCTTCGATTTGCATTATTGCTGTTAAGTAGACAGGCGATCGCTGCGATATTTTTTTCTCTATTACTTGCTTGGGGAGGATTATTAATCAAGTAATAAGTAATTGGCGATTGGTAGTTTCGGGACGAAAATGTACGGTAATACCACTTGATATGCTGTAATAATCCTTGAAACCCTGATAATACCAAATCCGGAAATATACTCAATACAAAATCAGAATGTCAAATGCAAAAAAAAGCTTATTTAGCTGACCATATGAGTAATGGTGAACTGAAAAAAAGATACAGATAACAGTCCAACAATTACGAGCACAATTTTCCGATCGCGTAGCGTGGCCTACGGCCTTTGCTCAGATAGAGGTCTGGTTTTTTGATGAACACACAGTCGGATTAAAGGCAATTATCATAAAAATCTGGGTTCCTATAGGATAAACACCTACAGCAGTAAGTAGTACACCATCGTTATTAGTGGTTATATGTTTATGGATTTGTTGAATCAAAAACGGGGAAAACTCTCTGCTATTTAATACCAATAGTTAACAATCAATGGTTAAGCTTACCCTGGATTTGGTATCAGTTATGAACTTTAATATCACCCGGTAAGTTGTTTGTCAATATTAGTCCTTGGCCTGATATAAAGTTCCCTATTCCCTTAACTATCAATTATTATCTGAAGTATTATTTATCTGAACATTATTGTGATTAGTACCATTGTGATTAGTACCATTGTGATTAGTACCATTGTGACTAGTACCATTGTGACTAGTACCATTGTGACTAGTACCATTGTGACTACTAGCATCCGATTGTTTAGCCATCCAGTGAGTCAATTCTTGAGATAGCTGAGTTAGGGACTCAATTAACTGGTGTGAAGCGTCTACAGGGAAATTATCAGAACGGACGTGCAAATCTAGCTTAGGAAAGGGAATATCAACATGGTAATGACGTAGTATTTCTTCAATCAGAAAGTAAAGCTCACTCTTGATTTGGAACTGCTTGGGAGGGTCTTCAATCCAAACCAACAACTCAAAATTGAGGGCATTTTCCCCAAATCCAATAAAAAATACATTAGGGGTAGGTTGATCTAAGATTTCTTGATGTTGAGAAGCTGCCTCAATCAGAGCACTACGGACTTTAATTGGATCTGAGCCATAGGCCACCCCTACTGGTAATTTTAACCGGGATACTGGATTATTGTGAGTCCAGTTGACCACTTCAGCTTCAAGAAATCGAGAATTGGGGATAATGATTGAAACTTGATCCAAAGTCAGGATTTCTGTACTCCGAATACCAATATTTTCTACTGTTCCCATCAGTTCCCCAACATTCACAAAGTCCCCGACTTGAATCGGACGCTCAAAAATAAGTACCAAACCGCTGACACATTCCTTAGCAATTCCCTGGATTCCAAAACCAATCCCCACACCCAAGACTCCAAAAAATACAGCCAAAGAACTAAAGTCGATTCCCCACAACTGCAACAGCACAATAGAACCGATCGAGAGTATGCCATAATGGAAAATCACGGCAATAGTCTGCTGGGCAGGGCGGCTGAGATTGGTCAGGCCAAGAATCCGCGATCGCAAAACTTTTTTTACTACCTTGGCTAGTAGTATCAGAGCAGCAAATAACCCAATCAATGTTAATAACCCTAAGACAGAATAGGGTTTATCTCCCACCCAAATGATTTTCCAAGTCAAGCTTTGAACAAATGTATCCTTAACTTGGCGGCTCAATTGACGAGTTTGGGGAAATAGGTTAATAGCATAAATCAGGGTAAATACTAGGATAGTGATCCGGAACAGGAGTATCACAGTCCCGCCTGCAATTTCAGCACTGAAGGCAGGTTGGCGACGGTGTCGATGGGTTGACTTAGTTACGTTTTTGTGAAATAGCCATTTAATCCGGTGATCCCACATCCACCCTACTCCCCAACTAGAGATGATTCCCCATAACCCACATCCAACCGATAGGAATACCGCTTGCACGATATAATCCTGGGTACGTTCGATAAACGCCCGTTTCATAGCATTCTGTAGCAGTATTTGCCAAAATCGGGCTTGTTCCTTGGGACTTCTTCCGGTTAGAGCATCATTGGTGGTTACTGATAGCAAGTAGCTACCATTTACTTTAATTACTGGTAAATTGTCAGTGCCAGCGATTTCTACGTCTATGGTTGGTGGTGCTGTCTCGATGATTTGCTTGAGGGTATCACTGGCGTAATTAGCCCGTTGTTGAGCATTTAATGACCCAGCCGGTGCTACCTCAAACAGAGGACGCCCATCTAGGAAAATAGTTACCCGATTCAGATTGTCCTGAGCCACAATTGGCGCAGCTGCAATCAAGCAAGCGATCGCGATCGCTCCAATTACTACCAAGATCACTTGCGTCAGCCAATATCGGCAGCGAAAGAAGGGATTCATCAGCTACCAAAAATATTGCAGTTGAGAGTCAGGATGCTTTAGCCCCGTCTAATAGGAAGCCAAAGAAAGGGAAGCCTAGTGTTAACTGTACTTTAGTGTTAACTAAACTGCCTCTGTAGCATTACTGAAGACAATTGGTAATTAGTAATTGGCTGACTATTTTCGGGGATCATATGCGCGAAGCGCACGCTATGGGAACAGCAGTCAGCCGTCAGCCTTGACCACCCTAGACGAATGGCTCATGCTACTGACTGATTAATTATAGCTGATTAATTATAGCTGATTAATTATAGCTGAGCCCTCAAAGTATAGTGATCATACTATCCCTTGAAAGAAAGAGCATTCGAGGCGTCTGCTTCAGAAGCTGCCGAGATAGTAGCAGCATTTTCTTCCGCCTCCAGTTTCGGCTTCAAGTACAAATTTTCTAGTACCAGAGCTGCACCAGCTACCCAAGGGGGAACAATCAAAGCACCAAGAATCCCCAAAACCTTTGCACCACCTAGCACTGCCAACAATTGATATAAGGGGTGAACTCTCACAGAAGACCCCACCAGTAGGGGGTCAAGAATATAGGTTTCTAGATTCTGAATAATCACAAATAGTAGCAATACCCACGAGAAAGTCCATCCCCCTTGAGCAATTGCGACAATTAATGCTGGAATTGCTCCCAAGACCGGACCAAAGAAGGGAATCAAATTGGTCACCCCAGCAATTACACCCAAACCCAAGGCAAACTCTGACAGTCCCAAAAATTTTAAACCAACAGTAATCGCCATGCCTAAAATTCCTGAAACCACCACTCGCCCCTGGATGTAACCTCCCATCCGTTGGCTGACTGGCTTGACCTGGGCTGCCAATTTTTCATCCCAGGGTTTGGGAAACAAACTTACCCCCCCTTTAATCAATTGTTCAGACCCAGATAACATATAACCAGACAGCAGTGTTGCCAGAATTACGGTAAACACTCCAGCAATAAGACTCCTTGTCAATCCATAGGACTGCACTACTAACTGCTGAGAGGAACGAATCACCCAAGAGGTAACGGTCCCAGCATCAAACATTTGACTCAGAACAGGTTCAGTCATCCCTAGGCGAATCGCTAAAGCATCTAACAAAGAGGTTAAAACCTCTAAATACGCTGGTAGTTTCCGAAATAAACGCTGAATTTGCTCAGCTACTGTTGGTCCAATCACTAAGCCGATCCCTGTCAAACCAGCGATTAAGCCTAAATAAACCAGAATAACCGCTAGCCAGCGGGGAATCCTTAACTTTTCAGCACTATCAATAATTGGTGCTAGAGTAGACGCGAGCACTACTGCAATCATCAGTACTACTAGCAAAGCTCTCAGTTGCCACAGCAGGACGATTGTCAAGCTAGTAGCAACAATCAGCAGTAAATTAGCTAAGGAGATTTTAAGGCGTAGCATAGACTTCCATTTGCATTTTGAGTGCCTGCAAATAGTCTACAGAGAAAACAGCTGAATTAGTTTAAGGTTGCAGGTACGGTATTCAACCTACGTTCAACAATGATCAATCCAACTCCTCTTCACCCACATCATCAAGGGCTGGAGGAGCATCACCGGGTGTTCGCAACATTTCCACCATCTCCTGAATTTCTGCTGGAGGTGGGGGTGTCAGGCGAGAAACCACTACAGTCACGATGAAATTAAGCACCATCCCTACGGTACCAATCCCCTCAGGGGAAATACCGAAAAACCAGGGTGTCATACTATAGAACTTCACCCCAATGATGTAAACGGTGGTAAAAATTAACCCTACCACCATGCCAGCAATTGCCCCTTCTCGGTTGGTTCGCTTATCAAATACCCCTAGCAGAATTACTGGGAAAAAGCTGGCAGCGGCTAAGCCAAAGGCAAAGGCTACCACTTGGGCTACAAATCCAGGGGGATTGATACCAAAGTAACCGGCAATAGCAATGGCAGCAATTACCATAATTCGACCTACCATCAATCGTTGGGACTCCGATGCCCTAGGATTAATGATGCGATAGTAGACATCGTGGGCGATTGAGCTAGAAATCACTAGCAGTAATCCTGATGCAGTGGATAGAGCGGCAGCTAGTCCTCCTGCTGCTACTAGGGCAATCACCCAGGGAGCAAGTTTGGCTACCTCTGGTGTGGAGAGTACAATGATATCTCGGTCAATCTTTATTTCATTGGTCTCTTTGTCCGGTTTCAGCTCAATCTTGCCATTGCCATTTTTATCGTCAAACGCCAATAAACCAGTATTTTCCCATTTCGTTGCCCAGTCTAGCTGACGCACTTCCTCAATGGTATTGTTATGGAGGCTATCAATCAGGTTATAGCGGGCAAAGGCAGCAACGGCAGGAGCTGTGGTGTAGAGTATGGCAATGAATAATAGCGCCCAGCCAGCGGAATAACGAGCAGCTCTAGCATTGCGTACGGTGTAAAAGCGTACAATCACATGGGGAAGTCCAGCAGTACCGACCATTAAGGCGATAGTGATAAATAAGACATCCAGCATGGACTTGTTGGCAAAGGGTTTAGTGTATTCCTGGAAACCCAGATCTACCTGAATTTGATTCAGTTTGGGGATAATATCACTGAAGGTGAATCCTAGCTGGGGAATCGGATTGTCGGTCAGTAGAGTTGCGATCGCAATCGCTGGAATCAGGTAAGCCACAATCAATACGCCATACTGGGCCACTTGAGTCCAGGTAATTCCTTTCATCCCCCCCAGCACTGCAAAAAATGCCACAATTACCATGCCAATCACTACACCCTGACCGATATCTACTTGCAGAAAGCGGCTAAATACAATACCTACCCCTCGCATCTGTCCTGCGACATAGGTTAAGGAGACAAAAATAGCAGCAACTACTGCTACCAACCGAGCAACATTGGAGTAATAGCGGTCTCCCACAAAGTCGGGTACGGTGTATTTTCCAAACTTCCGCAGGTAAGGGGCTAACAATAGCGCTAGTAGGACATATCCTCCTGTCCAGCCCATTAGGTAAATTGAGCCATCATATCCTAAGAAAGAGATTAGCCCTGCCATAGAAATAAACGAAGCCGCAGACATCCAATCCGCCGCTGTAGCAGCACCATTAGCAACAGCGGGAACACCTTGATCTGCTACGAAAAACCCTTTACTATCGCGCACCCGAGAGCGCCAACCAATGTAAAGGTAGAGAATAAACGAAATAATGACCAATACACTGGTCCAAACTTCAACTGTCATAGATATTTCTTTGTCTGAATAATTGCTATAGCGCTGCGCCCAGGGAATAGGGAATAGGGAATAGGGAATAGAAGATTAAAAAGCTTTTTCCATAGCTTTCCATCCTTTCATTCCTTTAATTTGTAGACACTATTACATAGATTGCAATAGGATGTTTATTTCAGTTATGAAGATACTTGCTATTACTTTTTGTATTTACGGTCAATTTTATCCATCTGTATAGCGTAGATAAAAATTAGGACGACAAAGGTAAAAATACTTCCTTGTTGTGCCATCCAGAAGCCTAGGGGAATATTCCCTACACTGACATTATTTAGTAATGTTACGAGCAAAATGCTACATACAACGGATACGAATGCCCAAACAATTAGGAGATTCCGAATTAATGCGATGTTGGCACGCCAGTATGCCTGACGCTTGTTTTGGTTCATAGTTTTATTAGTAATGCAGTAAATGTACTATTTGCGCTTGACTAGTTTCTGGATATAGAGAAACCACCGATAATTGCCTTAACATGGCCTATCGGTATTTCAAAATGTGCTAAGGTATACAGAATATTTGCGAGAGCTTAGGGATAGGCTACACCAAAGGTGAACACAAACCGTCTTTTTGGGGTTTTCTTAATAAAATTCAACAATTCTGGGGATTTACTGGTGTCTTTAGGTTATGGCATTTCTCGATGCGCACCAGCATAAGCTGATCACAGCTGTGCAATTTGCCACTGACCCAGACCGCTTTCCCCGTTGTTTAAAGGAATCTTAAAAGAATTGTGGATACTATTTCGTCAAGAAACGTAAAGTTTAGAGCAAGATTATGTTAAGTTTCGATAAAATGAATCGTAAGGTGATCACCAAACGCGATCGCTAAAATTAAACCTCCCCATCTCCCCATCTCCCCATCTCCCCACACTTCCCACACTTCCCACCCTCCCTCTAATTATGGGTATTCAACCTGACTTGATATAAGAGTATCCCTATTGATGGATACTACCATCGGGCATGATCGTATTGCTTAAGTTAGCCCCCTTGAGGTTGGCACGGTAAACTTTGTTGGGAGAACCCCAATCAGTAAGCTCCAAGGTATAGTCTAGTTTTGCTCCCTTGAGGCTAGCGTCGGAGAGGTTGGCATCGGAGAGGTCAATTCCCCTCAAGTCAGCCCGTTCAAGATTGGCTCCCATCAAGTTAGCCCCCCTGAGATTGGCACTTATTAAATAGTGATCGAATGGCAATGAAGCACTTGTATTCAGCTCAGCCAGTTTTGCTTCTTGGAGATTCGCTTTCTCTAGGTTAACTCCACTAAGATTAATCCCTACCAGATTAGCTTTTGATAAATTAGCTTCCCTGAGGTTAGCTCTTTCGAGCTTAATTGCTTTGGCGAAAATATTTGATAAGTTTGCTTCTTCGAGATTAGCTTGTTCTAAGTTAGCTTCTGTGAAGTTGCTCCAAATAAGGTCAGCTTTTTTCAGGTTAGCTCTACGGAGATTAGCCCCACTGAGGTTAGCTTTTTTCAGGTTAGCGTTTTCTAGGTTAGCCCCTTCTAAGTTGACCCCTACCAAATTAGCCTTTTCTAGATTCGCTCCCGCTAAGTTAGCCCCTTCTAAATTAGCCTTTTCCAGATTCGCTTCTTTTAAATCATATCTGGAAAGTTCTAGCCCCGCTAAATTACAGTTTTGACAATTTTTTGTTTCCCGTAACTGGTCGAGAGGATTGTCTTGATTGATAATCAGCCAAGTAATTCCCACAAGGGCAACCAATCCCAAAGAAATTCCCCAGATAAACGATTGTCTAAGTTTCATTGATGTGAGCTATGGTAGTTTTTGCTATCTCTGTTTTATCAAACTTGCTTTAAACCTTGATTTTTGCTGCTGAAAAGGCGGATTATTGACTATAGTTGTTTTTGTATAATCTATGGCAGACTATAAGCAAGCACTGGTTAAAGACGGTAAGAATCCAGAAGGTATAATTGTCTTTCCAGCTTTCATTACCCAGAAGCAAATGGATGCCCTTAAAGACTTTAGAGTGGGGGATCGGGATACCTTTGTTGTGGCCTATCCTAAATCTGGGACAACATGGATGGAGCAAATTGTTCACTTGCTTGCTAATAATGGAGAGCAAGGGGAGAAAGTATTAAGTGAAGCAGTGCCTTGGTTAGAAGGTGCAGCAACTCGTTATGGAGGTTTAGAGAATCTGATTAAAACTCCTGGCGATCGCCGTTACTTTCACACTCATTTACCGTTGTCTTTGATGCCAATGTTTGGGGAAACTAAAGCAAAGTATATTTATGTTGCTCGCAATCCTAAGGATAATGCTGTCTCCTATTATTATCATGCATTGAGCAAAATGGGATATGAGGGGAGTTGGAGCGAATTTATTACGCTATATCGTGAAGGTAAGGTCGCCTATGGCTCAATATTTGATCATGTATTCGACTGGTGGAAAGCGAGCCAACATTCAGATAATGTCATGTTTGTCAAGTACGAAGACATGAAAAAGAATTTAGCTCAAGTCGTTACCGATGTTGCTAGCTTTATCGATATTCCTTTAACCTCAGATTTACTCGATACTGTGGTTGCCGCCAGTGACTTTTCGGCAATGGCAATCAATCCCAAAGCTAATCTGGATTGGGTGCCTCAGCGAGAGGGTATCCCCAAACATATGCGCAAAGGAATTGTAGGAGATTGGAAAAACCACTTTTCTTCAGAAGAGACTAGTATTTTTGATGCTATATATCAATCTAGAATGGTAGAATTTGGTCTGGAATTTGAATTTGAGTTAAGCTATGAGAATGTAGAATTAAGAATTAAGAATTAAGAATTGGTAATGCGCGAATGCGCGAATGCGCGAATTGGGAATTATGCCTTGATCCTTCTTCATTCTTCATTCTTCATTCTTTATTCGGCATTCTAAATTATACATTCTACACAGCCTTCACAATTCAGCCAAAAACATTCACAATTGAGCTGCAGTTTTCACAATTCAGCCTTAATTGCGACGCCATGTGGTAACACCACCACCCTGGTCAATCAACGTAATCCCTTGAGCTTGCAAGTCATCGCGAATGCGATCGCTTAATTCAAAGTTCTTGGCTTTCCGTGCTTCAGCCCGCTGCTGAATCAGTGCCTCAATTTCCCCATCACTCAATCCATCCGTAGAAACTTCTGTTTCTTCTTCCGGTTGTGCTTCTAACCCTAATACCTGGGCTAATTCCACCAGACTACACCATTGCTGCTCTAATTCTGAAGCAGGAGTCTGTGTTTTACCCTGATGTACGAGGATATTGCCTTCCCGGCGTAACCCTTTGGCCACTTCAAACAATACCGCTAAGCCTCCAGCAAAGTTTAAGTCGTCATCTACGGCTTCTTGAAACTGTTGCGCTATAGTTTCTTTTACCTGCAAGGAGTTAGAGGGTGTGGCTGATTGGTCTTGCCATCCTAATTGTATACCATAGTTATGGCCAAAAAGCAAGCCCTCTTTGAGAGTTTGCCAGCCATTGGTAGCAGATGCGATCGCATCATCCGTAAAATCTACTGGTTTACGGTATTGCGCCATTAACACAAATAAGCGCACTGCCATGGGGTCAACCGGACGGTCTAGTAACTCTCGGATAGTAGTAAAGTTGCCTAAAGACTTAGACATTTTCTCTCCATCCACCTTGACCATGCCATTGTGTAACCAATAACGGGCTAGGCTTTTACCAGTTAAGGCTTCCGATTGAGCAATTTCATTTTCGTGGTGGGGGAAAACCAAGTCAGAGCCACCAGTATGAATATCAATGGTTTCCCCTAGCATATCTCGCACCATCGCCGAGCATTCAATATGCCAACCTGGACGACCTGGTCCCCAAGGGGATTCCCAGGAGGGTTCCTCTGGCTTAGCGCTTTTCCAAAGCGCAAAATCAAACGGGTCTTTCTTCTTAGGCTCAGTGGAGTCTGCTACATCTACCCGTCCACTGGCTCCTGCTTGCAAATCCTCTAACTTGCGCCCAGAGAGTTTGCCGTAGTCATCAAACCGACGCACTGAATAGTACACATCCCCATCCGCTTCGTAAGCATAGCCCTTTTGTTCCAACTCACACACCAGTCGCTTGATTCCATCTAAGGTATGAGTCGCGCGGGGGTAAGCATTAGCCTCTTTGACATTCAGCCTTGCCATATCTTCAAAATAGGCATCAATGAAGCGTTCAGACACTGCCTCCATAGAGGTGCCTTCCCTTCGCGCTCGGTTCAGGATTTTATCATCAATATCTGTAAAATTTTGGACATAATTCACATCATAGCCCCGCCATTGTAAGTAGCGACGAGCAGTATCCCAGACAATACAAGTTCTAGCATGACCCAAGTGGCAAAAGTCATAGGCCGTAATGCCGCAGCAGTACATCCGGACTTTACCAGTTTCCAATGGCTCAAAGGATTCCTTGCGGCGGGTTAAGGTATTGTAAAGGTGTAGGGTCATGACAAAGAAAAGATAAAATCACCAACAGTAGGCTATAGATCTACTTTTTACATCCTCCCTGGTTAAATCAAAGATTATAACCAGGGATTCCTAAGACTCACGACTTAGGTTTCTGTTTCCTTCTCCCCTTGGGGGAGTTTTTCGCACCAGCCTTCCGAGATTTTCTCTCTTTCGCCGTAGGCGACGCTACGCGAACGGGTCTTACGGTCGCTCCGCAGACTGACACGGCCAGTCCTGCCGCCAAAATGTTAATTGATGCATTTATATCACGATTAGCCCGAAGGGCTACGCTACGCGAACGTGGTGAGCATTGCAGGATAGGCAATCCCATTCCCGAATATTCAAAGGTAAAGACTCAACACGATTTAGGCAAACAGAACACAGTTGGCTACTAGGAAACCACTTATCAATGGAAATTGCTTCTCTATTATACCATTGAGACTTGTACTTAATCTGACGAATTATTTCCGCCCAGCTGGCCTCACTGATAACTTGAGCTAGTTTGTGATTTTTGACCAGATTTTTCACAGCTAAATCTTCAAACGCAATCAATTGGTTTTCTCTGACCAGTTTAGTAGTTAGCTTGTGGGTAAAATCTCGTCTAGCGTCTTTGATTTGTGCATGCACCCTGGCAACCTTTAACCTGGCTTTGTAACGATTCTTAGAACCTTTTTGTTTTCGTGACAAAGCTTTTTGGTATTTAGCTAGCTTTTTCTTGAGCTTTTTCAAATGTTTGGGATTGGCAATTTTATCTCCGTCGCTTGTTGTGTTCAGGCTAGTAACTCCTAATTCCAAGCCAACTTGTTTATCTGTGGTCGGTAAGCTCAAATCTCTATGGTCATCAAACCTAATTGATATCTGCCACCGTTCAGATGAATCTAAGCTAACTGTAACAATACTTGGAGTGCAGTTTGCAGGTAACTGACGACTCCAACGAATCGCTGGTTCTTTGCATTTGGCAAGATAGACTTGACCATCTTCCCATTTGAATGCTGACTTAGTAAATTATGCACTACCACCATTACGTTTTTTCTTGAAGTTAGGATACTTAGCTCGACCAGCAAAGAAATTAGTAAAAGCGGTTTGTAAATGTCTTAATCCTTGCTGAAGAGGAACAGAACTAACGTCATTCAAAAATAACAAGTCATCCTGTTTTTTCCATTCTGTCAACCGATACGGAAGTTTCCTTGTAGCTTATCCGTCGGGAGCGTTTGTACCAACCTGAAGTCCTAGCATCTAAAGCTTTGTTGTAAACAAGTCTTACACATCCTAGAGTTCTCCTCAGCATAGTTTCCTGTTCAGGGGTTGGATAGAAACGGTAACGGTAAGCTTTTTCGACCATTATTTACTCTTTAATACATATTTACATTTTAACATATTCTGTGTAAGGTGTCAAGTAGACGCCATTGCATGAGGGGCTGTGTGGGTCACCTGCGTCCGCACTTTATAAGCCCCGTCTCCCGTTATACCCGTAATATTAGCGGGAGATTAATTGCTGTTTTAGATAAAATACGATATATTGGTAGACCTTGATTCTGAACTGTTTTCAAACGTTGCCTTATGCAAACCTTACCGACTGAATCCCCATCTGGTCAAGGGATGGAAGCGCCGAAACAAGGCTTACCCGTTACCATTATTACTGGTTTCCTGGGTAGCGGAAAAACCACCCTCCTTAACCATATATTAAGTAATCAAGAAGGCGTCAAAACAGCGGTTCTTGTTAATGAGTTTGGTGAAATTGGTATTGATAATGAGCTGATTATCAGTACTGATGATAATATGGTCGCCCTGAATAATGGCTGTATCTGCTGCACCATTAATGATGATTTAATTGAAGCAGTCTACAAAATATTGGAGCATCCAGATAAGCTGGATTATTTAGTGGTGGAAACCACCGGATTAGCGGACCCCTTACCAGTGGCGCTAACCTTTTTGGGCACAGAATTGCGAGATATGACTCGTCTCGATTCTATTGTCACTATGGTAGATTCAGAAAACTTTAGTATCGATCTATTTAATAGTGACGTTGCAACTAATCAGATTGCTTATGGGGATATTATTATCCTCAACAAGACTGACTTGGTAGATCAAGCCAATGTAGACCACTTAGAAAACCGGCTCAGAGATATGAAAACTGATGCTAGGATTTTGAGAACTACTAAAGCCCAAGTGCCAATGCCTTTAATACTCAGTGTTGGTCTCTTTGAGTCTGATAAGTATTTCGACAGCAAAACATCAGATCATGATCATCACCACCATGATCACCACCATGATCATGACCATCATCACCATCATGACCATGATCATGACAATCATCATGACCATCATCACCATCATGACCATGATCACGCTCATCACCATCACTCCGATCACCTAGAAATTGACGGATTCACGTCTCTTTCTTTCAAGAGTGACAAGCCCCTAGGGCTTCGCAAGTTTCAGGATTTCCTAGACAATAAGTTACCCTCTAATGTTTTCCGCGCTAAGGGAATTCTCTGGTTTGATCAAAGTCCTCAGCGTCACATTTTTCACCTCAGTGGTAAGCGTTTCTCTATTGAAGATGATGAGTGGAAAGGTGAACCAAAAAATCAATTAGTGCTGATTGGACAAGATTTAGATCATGATACATTACGTGAGCAATTAAACCAGTGTATCTCTTCAGAGTCTACCAATACAGGGAAGGGAATTTGGTAAGTAATGGTTGAAGCTGACAGCTGTCAGCTGTCAGCTTCAAATAAACCTCGAATGGAATAATTTAAGAGTTCAATATTAATGATAATTGAAACTCTGATAGCTGAACGCGCACCCGTGTGCGTAGCACATAAGCTGATAGCTGATATTTTAATTATAAGTAATTTATAAAAATCAAAAGCTTATATCAGGAGCCTATTCATAGAGCTTGAATTGAGCAAAAACAGGCAAATGGTCTGAACCACCACGATCTTTTCCAACCCTTGCCTCAGTCGCCACCATGCCATCGGAATACCAAATGTAGTCAAAGCGCTGCACTGGGAAAGGAATTGGCTTGAGATAAAGGGTGTGTCCAAACCCCCACCCTACTTTGCGGAAACTGTCCCTAGCAAATTTGGCAATTTGTTTATAGGCTTGGGAGGTGTCAGCTAAATTGCAATCGCACAAGAGCAGAAAAGGTAAACCTTCATGAAGCAATTCTTGCTTTAATTGCTTGATTTCTATCACTTTATTTTCGGAATACTCCGTAGCTACCGATGGGACTTGGGGAGCAGGGGTTTTTATGGTAGGATCGTGCAGTAAATCTACTACTACTACATTGAGACGTTGGTGATTTACCCGGAGTACTGCCTGAATGCCAAGACGACCCCCTGGCAAGGGAAAAGCAGTTGCTGTATCGATGGGAAAGCGGCTTAAAATCCCCACTCCAGCTGGCTGCCCCGGAGTTGGCGACGTTATGGCTCGGTAAGGGTAGTCTTTGGCCGATTTCTGCACCAAGGCTGTGGTGAGCTTGGGGTTAATTTCCTGTAGCCCTACAATATCTGGTCTAGAGGCACGAATTGCCCTCATGATTCCTTTGTGGTCTTTATTTTCACTAAATACATTAAAAGTCATCACCTTGATAGAATCTCCAGCTCCTTGTGCTGGACTCGACAATGATGGCAGAAACAGCACTCCATAGAAAATGCTAAAGGCGATGGTTGGTATAGTCAGTCCCAAGAATAATCCTCTGCGACGCTTCCACAAGCTTACTACCAGTATTAAAGGCAATGGCGCAAACAAATACACAGCTAGATAGGTGAGAAAACCAAGCCACCAAGGGTGGTCAAACCACAGGATTCGCAGCATAAGCCACAAAGAGATAAACGCCACATAACCCCAGGCGAGCCAGAATAGGAATTTTAGTTTAAACATAAATCAATTTACCATCCAAATCGGTTTAAAGTCTCGCACTCGTAAGGTTACTTTTGCTATAATCTTGCTGTGTTGAAAATTTGAAACCTGTTTAATGCCAAATCCGGTTTATAAATTAGCCTTACCAAAATGAGGCAATTTCTCTTTTGGATTGAATTATATTGTTTGAGATAGAGGTACTCTCGCGCACCGGATTTGGTATAAAACGAACGGGATCAGGCCACCCTAGGAATCGGGATATACACCAGCGCAATCTCGCTCCAAACCTCTTGACTTGTTGCTGGAACTAGTTAAATATAAACATAGTAATGTCATAGAGATTTAAGTCTTCCGAACCATTGAGCAGAGCGATTAATTCATCTGTACTCTCATAAATACCATTTTTATTGGTGTCTCGATAAATACCTGTACCTTGGTTTGAGCCAAGGGCAACAGATTCTTGCAGCAGATAGTCACTAGCCTCACCCTGAAGCTCGATTTGGTCACCTTCTGAAATTTTGAAATCCGAGATCAGGGCATAATCACTGTCACCATTAGTATTATAGTAAACACTGCTTTTACCAAGAACAAACTTATCTGCCCCTGCACCACCAGTAAGAGTATCTATTCCCTCACCACCATACAGGATGTCATTACCTATACCAGCCTTAAGTTGATCATTACCTTTGCCTCCATACAGAGAATCATTCCCTGCATCTCCATTGAGAAGGTCATTGCCTGCATCACCAGTTAGGGTATCATCACCTTCGCCTCCGTTAAGGGTATCATTATCTTTGCCACCATCTAAAATGTCACTCCCTACACCTCCATTGAGTCTATCTTCACCTCGGTCACCATACAGAGAATCATGCCCTGCATCTCCATTGAGAAGGTCATTGTGTGCCCCCCCATTCAAGAAGTCATTACCATCGCCAGCATATAGGGTGTCATTTCCGGCACTACCAAATAAGGTATCATTATCTGTACCAGACCGAAGTTCATCATCTCCTAGGCCTCCATATAGAGAATCATGCCCTGCATCTCCATTGAGACGGTCATTCCCTGCACCCCCATTCAAGAAGTCATCACCTTCGCCTCCGTTAAGGGTATCATTATCTTTGCCACCATCTAGGGTGTCACTCCCTACACCTCCATTGAGTCTATCTTCACCTTTCTCACCTTGGAGGGTATCATCCCCTGCATCTCCATTGAGAAGGTCATTGTGCGCCCCCCCATCCAAGAAGTCATTACCATCGCCAGCATATAGGGTGTCATTTCCGGCACTACCAAATAAGGTGTCATTATCTGTACCAGACCGAAGTTCATCATCTCCTCTGTCTCCATACAGAAAATCATGCCCTGCATCTCCATTGAGAAGGTCATTGCCTGCACGCCCATTCAAGAAGTCATCACCTTCGCCTCCGTTAAGGGTATCATCATTTTGGCCACCATCTAGGGTGTCACTCCCTAGACCTCCATTGAGTGTATCTTTACCTTTATCACCTTTGAGGGTATCATCCCCTGCATCTCCATTGAGAAGGTCATTGTCTGCACCCCCATTCAATAAATCATCACCTTCGCCACCACTTAGGGTATCATCACCCTTGCCACCATCTAGGTAGTCATTCCCGGCGTTGCCATCAAGATCATCATTACCTTTATCACCTTTCAAGGTATCATTTCCATTATTTCCCTCAATAATGTCATTACCTTTACGAGTACGAATGAAATCATCACCATCACCACTAAAGATATTGTCTTGATCATTAGTACCAACAAAGATGTCGTCCCCTGGATAAAGTGCTGGCATTAGAGTAAGGTCATCAGCGTAGTAGAATCGCCCAACCTCATAGGCATCCTCTGTCAAATCCTGGTCTTGAGTTACCGATCCCCAGTAGGCTAATCCTCGAATGATTTCCCTGTTGTTTATATCTTTAAGTTCACCACTTCTGAGAATTTCTTGTCCGGAAGTGCGGGTATTTCCCTCAGTACTGATTTGCCCATCTGGCAGAATCCTAGTTTGTTCCCAGGCTATTGCGTCGTTAATCATTTCTATAACGTCAGCAGTCAGGGATTCTTCTGGGAAGTAGCTCACCCATTGCGCTGCATAGAGTACACCCACCATTTGGTAGCTGCTATCATAACCTCCAAGTTCGGGATTAACTCCGTCTGGCTGTTGCAGTGCTAGACCATCTGCCAGGGACTGACGGGCATAATCCATTAATTCCGAATTATCTGTTAGCTGACTTGTTAGTCCCAAGGCAGTGCCAACAACATAACGGCGATGAGTGTAGGGTTCGTTGTTACTAGTGCCTCTCTCCCAAACTTCCGGTTGAATCATCCAATCTGCTGCATCTGATAATTTTTCCTTGTAACTTTCGATAACATCTGCATACTGTTGAGAGTAGGAAGAAGCCTGAATCATCAGGAGGCTACGAGCTACTGCATGGATAAATAGAGAAGTACTGTGAAAGGGGTCTCCTGTGCCTTCGAAACCGCCATCGGCAGATTGCTGAGCAAACCCCCAATCGAACATTGTTAATCCTGCTTCAATAGCAGCCTGATCGTCGTTGATTAAACCGCTAAGTATGGCTTCTTCACCCTGCCGCTGTGCTTCGATATACCAGCTTTGTGATTCGTTGTTTTCCCAATCAGCATTGATTCCCACAGCGCCACTTGCTGCCATCGAATCATAAGTAGCCAATGGTCTTGCGTAGAGAACATTAGCGACTAAATCTGTAGATTCACGCAGAAAATCTGTATTCATTTTATGTCTACCAGCTAACAAATTTTATAAGCAGGTACACAAAATTAATTAACATTTTTAAAAAACTAAAAACCTTATATATAGCAGTTTTAAATTAGGTGAGGTACAGAGTCCTCGGTTTTAGGGAACAGGGAACAGGGAACAGGGAAAAGACAAAAGGTAACACGGAAAAAATCCTGTGTATCTGATTAGGCTAGAAAGCGCTATATCAAGGATAAAGAGATTTACAATAAGCAATTAATTCTGTGTAAGTGCTTATACAATTCTTTATTTAATGCTTTATGTAAACTTTATAAGATTGATGTTTAAGATAGTGTTAGTGAAATGTTTGTTATAGGAAGACTTAAAAAAAAAACTGAGAGCAAATTAAAAGTCTAATACTGGAAGATAAGTAGTCGGGCATAAATAAAGTTCGCTTTGTTAAGTGTACTTAAGATACACAATCGTTGCCCTTGAGAGGGTTGGCGTAGCCTGCGCGTAGTGCAATCGCTGGATTTTAAAAAAGTTAGTGCCGTTTACTTTTGTCCGACTACTTATTAGATTTCACGTTGAGGTTTGAGGCATGAAACAGACAACTCCCAACCCCATGCCCCCTATCTCTCTATCTCCCCACCTTCTATCCAAAAGTGCGACCCGTGGTGAATTTAATTCTTAATGGGTCAAGGGCACCTATAAAAGATGGTGCTAAAACTTGTTTTATATAAGTTATAAAACCTATAGTATTCATAGAACCATTTAACGTCATAGTCCCTAAGATTCCTTGGTAGGAAAGAGCACTGATTATTGCCCTTAGCCTGGCCCAAACAGCCGCGCTTTTCAATACGATGATGTCCTGATTCTACCCGCAGATCATAACTATACTCGATTCGGCTCCATTATCTGTCATAAAACGGCTTAACCAGCTCTCGAAACTATTCTCAAAGGCGATCGGAGATATCTGCTCAAACACTCGCGCCTTATGTATCTGCAATGGGTACCCATTTGGTAATGCTAAAAAGGTCAATAACCAATGCTGGTGGCTAATCCCATAAGTTTCCATATCTTCCCAGCCCCTTGCCCTGACCATGGTGGCGCTCCAGTGCAATCATCACTATCCTTACAAATGGATGGAGCACTCCTTGTTTCCGGAGCGGATCTGATAGATGTTCAAAATGCTAGAGCATTTGCTGCTGAACCTGTTGAACATCAAGGGCTGGCGCTCTGTGGTAACGATGGACTACTGGTGTAAGTTGAGTTAGTGGGTTTATCGAAGCCAATCACCATGGGACACCTTTATTGTGACATCGGTTTCACTAGCATATTATGAGTTCATTTTTCTTGCCCTTAACCCTGGGCAGGATTCCCACTCTACTCCTATTCATTAATTAATTCAGGAACGCCCAAAAATCAATTTTACAAAACAGTCACCGCCTTTTGTCAATCTTTATATAGCGTTTTCTAGCGTCTTGAGGTACATATAATTTTTAAAATATCTAAAAAAAAAGGCTAAAACCGCAAAATTAGTACTTCACATGATTGAATTAAACATAGTTTTATGAAGCTTAAATAAAAAATATCAAGAAGTTATACATCAACATCAACATCGCAAACACTTACACGTACAGGTAAACAAATCTCACTCCTCCAGACTATTAAATATAGACAAGTAAAGAAGTTTGCAACGGCAGCTTCTAGCACAACTAAGTCAACTTCAAATTATTATAGAGATAGTCATGAAAGCTCAAACTGTACGTCCTTTATCTCCTCTTGATAGTCGCTCAATTACTGTTGTTATTCCTTGTTTGAACGAGGAAGGAAACTTAGAAAAACTATTCTTGGATTTACAGTTGACTTTTGAGAATCTTGGTTTTACTTTGCCAGTACTTCTGGTTGATGATGGCAGTGTA
Source organism: Moorena sp. SS36440bin_2 (assembly GCA_011524395.1). Classification (GTDB taxonomy): domain Bacteria; phylum Cyanobacteriota; class Cyanobacteriia; order Cyanobacteriales; family Coleofasciculaceae; genus Moorena. The sequence goes on along the minus strand of WTKN01000247.1, from coordinate 1,348 downwards.
GACCAGACCCCCCAAATCTTAGTATCTCTACAGAAGAAGTACTCCTTCTTAAAGGTGATTCGCCATCCCCAAAGACGAGGTGTTGCAGCTGTGTGGCGTACCGCCCTCGACAACACCAGCACCGATTGGATTTTCTGGGGTCAAGCCGATCTCGAATCAGATTTTAAAACCGACCTTCCCACTCTTTTAGAAGCTTGTGGCCCTGATGTCGATGGTGTTGCTGGTTGGCGACAGAAACGTGGTGACAATAAACTACAAACTTCCAAATTTGCCAATGGTAGCTGTCGCCTAGCTTTTGGGATGAACATTCACGACATGAACTGGATTAAACTGGTGCGTCGGGATTTGCTAACTCCTTTACCCATTGAAAAAATTACCCATCGCTTCCTATTAGCAGTGCTAGCGGGTCAGGGTTACAACATTACGGAAGTACCTACACCGTGGCATAATCGCTTTTCTGGAGTCTCTAAATTTGGTCGTAAACGCCTGGTCAAGTCAGCAATGGACTTTTCAAGAGTTTTCTGGTGGTTCTATATTGAAAACCCTGTTGTTAGCCTACAGCAAGATACATTAGCATTGACCAAAGTCAACAAGCTTGGCATGGGTGGTAGCAAAGTAGTTTCCCAGACCGAGTCAAATACTTAAATTAGATGGTTGAGAGAAATCAGAAGGGAGCATTCCAATTTAGCAAATCCATCGCTCAAACTAGCGATAAGACTAGGGTTTAAAAGGATAATTAAAAGTGTTATTTGCAAATATGGGATGCTCCTAATCAGAAAGACTTTCAAGGTTTTGAACTGTCCAATGCCTTGAAATATTTTTTCCAGTAATCCTCCACAAAAGCGACCAGCATTAATCCTGGCTTCTGGTTTGGTGCTCAATCTCCATAGTCTTCCACTCTGGTAAAACTTGCAATATTCAGGGCTGTTGAAATGAATCAAACTCTTAAAATACTTCAACCTTGTGGAATTTTAGATGATATAAACACCAATAAACTGCATCAATATATTCACAATTTTGTTGAAGATGGGGTAGATATTATATTAGTCGATTTTGAAAAAATTACCTTAATTAATAGTTCTGGTATCGGCGCTTTAGCCTCAACAATTAAAACCGTAAAAATAGCTGGATGCCAGCTTTGTATATGCTCTATAAATGCACAAGTTAGGATGATACTTGAACTAACTAAAATGGATCGGTTATTGAAGATTTTTGCTAATCGAAAGGAGTTTGAAAAACAAGTTTTTTTCGCTTAATAAAAAAACTATAGCAATTCTACGACTTGTGAGGTAAAAATATCTGGGTTTTAGGGAGCAGGGACTGAGGCCGTAGGCCACGCGGGGCGCGT
>WTKN01000087.1 GCA_011524395.1 Moorena sp. SS36440bin_2 | reverse complement strand
GGCTCAACGTAATCAGGTTTCGTCTCCGGGGGAGACCCCCAAGACCGCGCTGCCTCCCCAAGACCGCGCTGCATCGCTTTATTACCCAAATACCTCCTGAATTCGTAACTGCTCCAACCCTTGCCCAATCAACACCAAGCGAGTCTGACGCTTTTCATCAGCTTGCCAAGGACGGTCAAAGAAACTCTCAATGCGATCGCCTACTCCTTGGATCACCATCCGCATGGGTTTATTAGCAACATTCACAAATCCCTTAATTCGATAAATCTCTTGCTGTTGCACCAATTGTCGTAATTTTTCCTTGATTACCTGTGGATCAAATGCCTGATCTAAAATCAAGTTAACTGAATTAATATCATCATCATGGTCATGGTCTTCTTCATGATCATGATGGCTAGGACGTGAGTCTAAATTATCTTCCACTCCGGCATTAAATCCTAGCAGTAAATCAGGACTAATTCCTCCATCCTGACAAGGAACTACTTTTACACTCGTTGGTAACTGCTGTTGCAACCAATTGTTTACTTTAGTTTGAGTAGGACTATCCACTAAATCCACTTTAGTCAACAGCACCATATCAGCACAAGCTAGCTGGTCTTCAAACAATTCCTCGATGGGAGTTTCATGTTCCAAAGTTGGGTCAGCCTGACGTTGCGCTTCTAAAGCATTGATATCGCTGACTAAAGTACCAGCCGCTAAGGCATCGCAGTCTACTACAGTCACCACCCCATCCACCGTAGCGCCAGTGCGAATTTCTGGCCAACGAAAGGCTTGAACTAGAGGTTTAGGCAAGGCTAATCCCGAGGTTTCAATCAGGATATTATCAATCTTGTCACGACGCTTCAGCAATTCTTGGATTGTCGGTAAAAATTCTTCCTGAACCGTGCAACACAGACAACCATTCGCTAGTTCTAAAATATTATTATTGGCGTCATCATCTTCATCACAAATCTGACAGGAACGCAATAGTTCCCCATCAATCCCTACTTCCCCAAATTCATTAACAATTACAGCAATGCGCCTGCCCTGATTATTTTGGAGCAGGTGACGCACGAGAGTAGTTTTGCCACTACCGAGGAATCCGGTAACAACTGTAACAGGAATTTTTGCAGCCATTTTAAATTCTTAATTCTTCTTATCCAAAAATTGCAGAGGATAGGAAAACTACTCCTACTGAGCAGATCCCAAAGCCTAAAATTCGCATCAGTGGGAAGGGTTGATTTCTCCATTGTTTGATCAACGTCTTACTCAGCCCTAGAGCTAGGATGGCGATACCATACTGAATCACACTGAAGCCAATCAGGTAAGCCAAGAGTGGACTGATTCCAGCACCTACAATTGCTTCACCATAGGCATAGCCATGAAAAATACCAGCTAAGCTGGCTAACCCTAGCACTACGGATATAGTTGGAATTTTGGCACTCAACAGTAGTCCGCCAAACAGCACCACTGAAGATGCGATCGCAATCTCCGGTATTGGTAAGTCCATTCCCAGCAAGTGAATACCTGTTCCGAGTAGGGTCGTGAGGACAAACGCACCAGGAATCAGGAAACCACTGGTAAATCCTGCTGCAATTAAGCCAACAGCAATCACAAAGGCGAGATGATCGAAACCAATCACGGGATGACCTAATCCAGACAAAAATCCTGTGATGAAATTATCAGGTGTCTCGCCACCAAAGGGATGGTGAGCCATGGCTTGTTGTGCTGTACTTAAAATCCCCATCCATACCAACAGAGCTATAGCATTAAAGCCAAGTTTCTGGTTTTGATAACGGGAGATAGAAGACCGATTGCTGGCGTAAAATTTGTTCTTAGACATTGGGTAAATGCTGGTTAATAACTGATAAAAATATTGGCAACAGTTTAGTGCTAACGACCTTCACAGACTAGGATTTCTAAGGCTATCTTGAAAAAAAATAAAGTAGTCTCGTAGCACAGTTAAACTGAGCTGTTCGCGTAGCGTGGCACAGGCTTTGGCCTTTGGCCACGCTGTGCGAACGACGCTGTGATATAGCCCATAAGCTGATAGCTTACAGATCAAACCTATTAAATACTTTCTAGTCAACCACTCGTTTTCAAAAAGAGCATCACAAAGGTTACTGGTATAGCACTAGGGATTAATAAGGTTAGGACATTTATACAAGCAGTAAAAGCTGTTATAGTAAACTCTTGCCTTTTGCCTTTGGGTGCATCTCACTTTTGCAATTAGACCAAAATTCTAATAAAATTCCGACAGTGCCTAGACTACCCACCCTCTCTAAAATCCCCACACTTCCGACACTTCCGGCACTTCCCTTCTTTTTTACAAAGATGAGATGCACCCTTGCCTTTTGCCTTTTGCCTTTTGCCTTGCGCTATAACTGTGGTTGCCTACTGACTAATTTTTTTTTAAATGCTACATCAGACATCATCTGTACCTCGCAGACGGATTTAACCACTGAAACCATTGGCGGGCATTCTGACTTAGAGGTCACAGACCTCATCACAGCTGCGGGACAGCGCCGGATTTGCACCGGACTTTCCCCGTTACCTCTGGTGAGTTATCTTCACCAGAACCCATGGAACTTAAGGTACTTTAGCACACTTTAAGCTAAATTATTTGTTAAATATTAATTAAGATCTTAATTACGATTAATTAAGATTAATTAATTAGTTCAACACAATTACCATTTATTGTAAGTATTCAGCTATCAGCTATCAGCTATCAGCTAATGCGCTACTTGAGGTGCTACAGATGGTGCTTTTGAATAAGCGATGCAGCGCCTTCACGCGGGGGTTTCCCCCACTCGCTATTGCATCAAGACAACAGGTAAGCATTGGAATAATGCTGAGTTCCCTTAGCTGACTGCTGACGGCTGACGGCTGTTCGCGCAGCGTGCGCGTAGCGCATATGCTTACCATTTATTGATTTCGTCTAGGCTGAGAGTGATCCTAGGATCTTGGGTTATCCCTTTTCTCAACATTAGGCAACTGGCCTACTGCCGGGATAGGGGTAGCATGGTCATCGGGAACGATTTTTGAACCAAATCGTTTAGCATAAACTTGGGTAAATTCAGCTCCCAAAAAGATAATTTGAGACGAATAGTATACCCAAGCTAATAAAACTACCAGAGAGCCAGCAGCACCGTAACTTGAGGAAAAACTGCTTCTGCCGAGATACCCTGACAATAGGGATTTACCCAAGTTAAACAGTAAGGTAGTGATAATTGCTCCCACCCAGACATCCTTCCAGGCAATTTTCACATCTGGCAAGTACTTGTAAACCAGAGCAAACATCAAGCTAAGGATACCAAAGGATACCAGCAAGTCGAGAATTGTCCAGACAAAGTCAAGTTGGTAGAGCCAGAGTAAACCCAGTTCCTTGAGAAATTCGCTCTCATAAGACCTCAAAGCTGATAAGACAGTACTGAGCACAGCGGACAATAGCAGAAAAAGTCCCACACCCAGCACAGTCAGAAACGAAAGAATCCGTTTTTTCAAAATACCCCAGATGCCCTGTCCTGGTTTCAGCTTCACATCCCAAATCGTATTCAAGGCATCTTGGAGTTCGCCAAATACCCCAGATGCACCGAACAACAGCACCACAATACTAATCAAGGAAGCCAACCCCCCACTAGCATCGGGCTGATTGGCATTAGTAATCGCTGTCTGAATAAACTTTGCCCCCTGTTCCCCAACCAATCCTTGGATTTGTCCTACAATCTCGCCCTTAGCCGCCTCTTCCCCAAAGATAGACCCCACAATTGCGATCGCAATTATGAGCACTGGCGCTAGGGAAAAAATCATGTAATAGGATAATGCTGCTGCTAGTCGAGATGCGTTATCCTCCTGCCATTCTTTAAATGTTTCCTTAAGCAGTCCTAAAATAGCCTTGGGATTCATCACCATCACTCCTGGACGCGGTTTAATCGGCATGCTTCCAGTTGGAAATGCCGGACAATGCCTGAGAATATTCTAGATTGACAATTGATCGTAGTTAAGCATGATAGCTGACAGGTAGTGGGGTAAGGTAATTGGATAAAAAGCAATAACATCTAAAGTTATCCATGATTGGAAATCAATTTGTAAGCAACTTCGTCTCTTCCTTATCCAAACGTGGCAAACTACCAATTAGCTTTGTAATTCATTTGGAAGATGGGTCACTCACTACTATTGGAGAAGAGAAACCGATCTTGGATATATACATCAAAAATCCAGCTGGTCGAAAAGCTTTCATGTCTTTAGACCAATTACTGATAGTGGAAGCTTACATCAAGGGTGATATTGATTTCGAAGGGGACTTAATCAAGGCCATGTCCTTCCAGAAGCTGTTATCCGATCAGCATATTTTGCTAAAGATAGGTCGGCGACTCAAGCCCATCTTACTTGGGCGGGAAAAATGCAATCCAGATTGGATCTCAAAGCATTATGACTCCGATAATATCCAATTGTTCGCTATGGATACCGATTACAATACTTATACTCCTGGGATATATGAGAAAGATGAGGATAGCCTAGAGGTTGGAGCTGAACGCAAGTTAGACTTTGCCTTTCAATCCCTCAAGCTCAAACCGAATGATTCAGTACTGGATATTGGCTCTGGCTGGGGCGGTTTCCTGCGTTTTGCCGCACGCAGAAATATCCCTGTGACTGGAATTACCTTATCCAAGCACCAAAAACAGTATGTAGAAGATTTAATTGAAAAAAACAACTTTGATGCAGAGGTCAAGTATCAAGACTTTTTCTCATTCCAACCCAGCCATAAATATGATGGTATAGTCATGATGGGGGTAATCGAAGATTTGTCTGATTATCCTCGAGTGATGGAGCGTCTCTTGAACTATCTTAAACCTGGCGGACGAGTATATCTCGACTTTGCCTCAGAAAAAGAGTCATTTGTAACCCGCAGTTTTATTACCAAATATATCTGGCCGGGAACCTTTCGGATGGTGTATATGCCCGAATTTATCGATGCTGTTAGAGAATCACCATTTGAGATCCAAGGCATCTATAACGACCGTCGCAACTATTATCTTTGGTCGAAGGGGGTTTATGAGCGCTGGATGGAAAAAAAAGCCGATCTAATCGACAAGTCAAATGAACAAATCTGGCGCACATTTCAGATACTTTTTGCCGGAACAGCGGGTACCATGGTGCAGTCATCATACCATTCGACGGCCTATCGGGTGGTTTTAGAATTACCTGAGGATCACAAGTCTTTAGCATAACTGTGGTTAGACCTAGATTCCTAGATTAATTTTGAATTGATTGGTCAGCTTCAGCCGTCAGCTAATGGGCTAAGCGCATATGCTTACAACAGGCAGGTAACCATTTGAATAATGCTGAGTTACGTCTCCATGATAGCTGACCACTGACCGCTGAATGCTGAGCGCTGATAGCTGTTGGCGTAGCCTGCGCTTCGCGCATATGCTTACGAAAAGTCTGTTTTAGCTGAGCATGACGAGAGGATCTAGTAGACATTTGTTTGAGATATGTTAGTCTTGTGCAGAGCAGAGTTTAGATATAGGTGGCAAAACGGTGATTGGCACTGATAAATTGATAATAATAATTTATTTGTTAAAAATTCTGTTATTATGCAAACCGAAAGTCTATGCTATGAGATAGCGTCCAATTTTGTAAAGAGAGAAACCTAGCGTGCTGTCTATTGAATTTAATTCTATTAATTGTTTAGGGGTGCTTGTTGTTGCTCATCTCTGCAACGTATTTGCATTGTGGTTTATTCACTTTTTTTTTCATCAAAAATTTTTAGGCATTCCTTTCTATAAAATTCATCTCAATTCTCATCATCGTATAGAATATATGTCTAGTTCCAAATCAGATTACTATTGGGCGGTTAGTGAACATATTGTAGCCGCCTTTTGTTACCTAAGCTTCTTGGTCGGATATCATCTACTATTTAGTAGTTGGATAGCATGGACTTTCTGTATTGATGCCGTAGTTGACATGGCCATCGTATATTATATTCATAATGAGTATGGAAATAAAGATTCTTGGTTAACTCGATATGCTTGGTTTAAGAGAGATAGACTACTACATAAAATTCATCATAGTTATTACAATGATCAATTCATGAATAGCAAGAACTATGCTTTCGTTGGGCTAATCTCAGGTCATCTTATGGATCGGTTATTTGGAACTTATAAACCTATAAAAAACTTCAGAAACATAACCTCACAATAAAGCCCAAAAAGAGTAGTGGCTAATCAACAGGATGCAAAATAACCATGATAAATTTATTTAATTTTTTCGAAACCCGATTTCCACCAATAAAGAAAGTCATCTGGAAAGCCATATATAATTTCTTGGCTTGGCGATTTCCTACTAGCGAATGGTTCTTTATGAACTATGGCTATGATAATCCAAAAGACGAGCTGAAGCTTTTACCAGAAGATGAAAAAAACCGTTATTTTATTCATCTTTATGCCCACACATTAGGTTCGGTAGAACTTACCGGTAGGGATATCCTAGAAATTGGATCTGGCAGAGGAGGAGGTAGCGAGTGGATTGCACGGACTCAGAATGTCAGCTCAATGACTGGTCTTGATTTATCCGATAGTGCAGTAAATCTCTGTAACAAAAATCATAAAGTTCCCAATTTAGCCTTTAAACAGGGAGATGCTGAACAATTGCCTTTCCCCGACAAATCTTTTGATATCGTATTAAATGTTGAGTCTTGCCATCACTATCCTAACCTTCCGACCTTTCTACAGGAAGTTAAAAGGGTTCTAAGACCAGGTGGGTATCTCTGTTTAGCAGACTATCGAGAGCAAACGGAGCTTGACGAATTCAAGGAACAGCTTTCAGAGTGTGATTTAGAGTTAATACGTTCGACTAATATTACAGGCAACGTCGTCAATGCCCTTAATTTAACTGACCACCTGAAGCTTAGTATTATGCAACGCTTTGTTCCTTGGTTTTTACTGGATATGGTAAAAACCTTTGCGAGTGTAAAAGGCACAGAATTATACAACCGATTCGTTGACGGACGAGTAGTATATATCAGTGCAATGTTGCAAAAAAATGCAGCTATTTAGCTTTAGCTCAAGTGTAAACTATCAGCTGATAGCTGATAGTGTGTTGAAAAAGTCGCCCTCAAGAATTTCCCATGGGGCTAAATAAACCATAGGGAGTCGTAAAAGAGTACTATCAAAACTTCCTGAAATGTGAGAACCCCGTGGCTTTAGCCCGGGTCAGAAGTTACCGCAAGAATAAGGCAGCCTTTATGGTTGGTCGGCTATGGGTAAAAGGGTTAAAACTTTATGATTAAGGCTGCCTTATTAATCAGGTTTCGTCTCCGGGATGAAACACAGAGACTGGAAATATCGGCGTCGTGTCCTCTATTTTGCTTATCACCCAGCGCTCTATGAATTCACCAACGCTTGTTCCTGACTCTTTAGCTGAAAGTTGTAGCCACCTCCATACAGTATCTGTAAGCATGATGCCGTGTGTCTTTTTTAGCTCATCGTAATGGACGGGAATTCCCCTCATCCTTTTTTGAGATTTAATCTGTCTTGTGCTTGGCATTCTTAAAACGCTCGAATATACTAGATATCTGATAACAAAGAGGTCGAGGTTGTCAAATTGTATAGAACAATTCCAGTAAAAGCTAACTTTTCCGACGAAGAAAAAGTTTTTTGGGAATTCCAGTGCCAGCAGTCTAATAGTCTGTTTAATTGTGCTATCTATTACGCCAAACAAAAGCACTACCAATGGCTGGAGGATCAAGAAGCTTACACCACTTACTGGCGTGGAGATGAACTAACATATGGCTGGAAAACCTACAAGTGCGCCACTAAGTATCCCGAGTTAGATATAGCTTTAAAATTAAGTCCCAATTACAAAGGAATGGCAGCTCAATCTGCTCAGCAAACCCTTAAGACTGTAGGAGAAGCGATCGCCAGTTACAACAAACTAGTCGGACTGTACTATCAAGGGAAAGTAGATAGACCAAAGTTCCCTCGCTACAGAAAGTCAGGAGGGTTTGCGGCTGTTACTTTTCCCAGGCAAGCGCTGACCTATAAGGAGGGGCTATTTTTTCCTTCTGTTAGCAAAGAGAGTAAGCCAGAGCTACTAACTCAAATAACTCTAGATCCCCCTGATTTTATAGATCCAGACTGGGTAAAAGAAGCTACTGTTCGTCCTTGTTATGGTCAGTTATGGATCGACTGGGTGATTGATGACGGGAAACAATCAGTAACTAACAACCCCAATCTTGATTACTCTCAAGCTTTGGGAATAGACCATGGGGGTGACAACTGGTTAACCTGTGTTTCAACCCTAGGGAAAAGCTTTATCATTGATGGCAAAAAGCTCAAAGCCATGAACCAAGGGTATTGTCGGTTGGTGGCTAAGTACAAATCTGGAAAGCCAAAAAAATACTGGGACTCCAACCTAGATAGAATCCAATTGAAACGCAACAACCAGATGCGAGATACCATCAATAAGGCGGCTCGATTTATCGTCAATCGCTGTCTAAACGATGGAATAGGGAACTTAGTCATTGGTTGGAACGAAGGGCAGAAAAATCGTTCCAATATAGGGAAACGGGAAAATCAAAAGTTTGTCGCTATTCCCACTAAGCGGTTAATCGAAAGACTCAAGCAACTTTGCTCCGAGTATGGAATAAACCTAATAATTACTGAAGAGTCTTATACGAGTAAAGCGTCTTTCTTAGATGGTGATTCCTTGCCAAAACATGGTGCAAAACCCAACGGATGGAAGCCCTCTGGAAAAAGAGTTAGACGCGGCCTGTATAGGGCTGCTTCCGGAAAGTTGATCAACGCCGATACTAACGGCGCTGCCAATATTCTCAGAAAAGTAACCACACAGTCATTCGACCTGACCAAGGTGGCTAGGGGAGCTTTGACACTCCCACATCGATACGATCTATTCACATCTTTGTCTAGATCATATCGAAATAAAGGTGGAGCGGTACGGGTTCACCCTACCGCGCAACAAACATCCTTTGAGAATCCCCCGTGCTTTAGCCGGGGGAGATGTCAATAGACTACAATGATTTTCTAGGCCAAAAGGCCACCCTATCTTGATGCAAAGTGCGAGTGGGGGTTTCCCCCAAGACCGCGCTGCATCGCTACGCGAACAGGGAAGTTTGACAATAGTTGCTTTATGCCCGCACTGACCACAAAACCTGCCAACCCTACCTTTCCCCTCACCGCCGTGGTGGGTCAAGAAGCCATTAAACTCGCCCTCCTCCTCGCCGCCATTGACCCTGGATTAGGAGGCGTTGCGATCGCAGGACGCCGTGGCACAGCTAAATCAGTGATGGCACGGGCAATCCACACCCTGCTCCCCCCGATTGAAGTGGTTAAGGGTTCCTTGAGTAACTGTACTCCAGAGGAAGCGTTACAGGAACAGTTACACGAACAGTTACAGGAACAGTTACAGGTTGACGGTTCTCCAGAGACCGAAATCATCCCAGCTCCCTTCATCCAAATTCCTCTAGGAGTAACCGAAGACCGACTCCTGGGTTCAGTGGATGTGGAACAATCTGTCAAACAAGGGGAACCGGTCTTTCAACCGGGATTACTTGCCCAAGCTCATCGGGGTGTGTTGTATGTGGATGACATTAACCTCCTTGATGACCAAATTGCTAACCAGCTACTGAGTGTTTTAACCGAAGGGCGGAACCTAATTGAGCGAGAGGGCATTAGTTTCCAACATCCCTGCAAACCAATTTTAATTGCTACCTACAATCCCGACGAGGGACCATTACGGGAACATTTATTGGACAGAATTGCCATTACCCTCTCTGCTGACGGTGTGTTGGCCTTAGAGCAACGGGTGGACGCAGTAGAACAAGCGATCGCATACGCTAACTCTCCCCAGCAGTTTCTGGAGGAATACCAGGAGGATCTCGATACCCTCAAGACGGATATTATTCTAGCGCGAGAGTGGCTCAAGGATGTTGAGATTACCCATGACCAAATTACCTATCTCGTCAATGAAGCCATCCGAGGTGGTGTCCAAGGTCATCGGGCAGAACTGTTTGCGGTTCGAGTGGCAAAAGCTGCAGCAGCCTTAGATGGTCGTCAGACAGTTAATTCCGAGGATTTGCGTCGGGCGGTGGAATTGGTAATTGTCCCCCGTGCGACTATGGTAGAAACACCACCAGAAGAAGCACCACCACCACCTCCTCCCCCACCCCCACAAGATCAATCTCAGGAAGAGCAAGACCAAGAGGAAGACAAGGAGGACGACAATGACTCAGAGGAGCAAGAACAGGAAGCTCCGAATATCCCGGAAGAGTTTCTCTTTGACCCAGAAGGGGTGATCCTTGACCCTAGTGTGCTCTACTTTGCTCAGATGGCGCAACGGCAAGGTAAGTCCGGAAACCGTAGCATTATCTTTTCAGAAGACCGGGGTCGGTATGTGAAACCGATACTACCAAAGGGGAAAGTAAGGCGGATTGCTGTCGATGCCACCCTCAGAGCTGCTGCACCCTATCAAAAAGCTCGTAGGCAACGTCATCCTAACCGTCGAGTGATTATCGAACAAGGGGATTTACGATCCAAGCGGTTAGCCCGAAAAGCTGGCTCCTTGGTAGTTTTTGTAGTAGATGCGTCAGGGTCTATGGCTCTAAATCGGATGCAATCTGCTAAAGGAGCAGTGATGCAGCTTCTGACGGAAGCTTATGAAAACCGTGACCAAGTCTCCCTGATTCCCTTCCGGGGAGAACAAGCCGATGTGCTGTTACCCCCTACCCGTTCCATTGCTTTAGCAAAGCGGCGTTTGGAGCGATTACCTTGTGGTGGCGGTTCCCCTTTAGCTCATGGATTAACTCAGGCGGTGCATGTGGGCATGAATGCTCAATTGTCTGGGGATATTGGTCAAGTGGTAATTGTGGCAATTACTGATGGTCGGGGCAATATTCCCTTAGCTCGTTCCTTGGGAGAAACTCTACCAGAAGGGGAAAAGCCAGATATTAAAGGGGAATTGTTGGAAATTGCTGCTCGGATTCGAGCTAATGGGGTTCAATTATTAGTAATTGATACCGAGAGTAAGTTTGTTTCTACTGGTTTTGCTAAGGAATTGGCCAAACAAGCAGGTGGTAAATATTATCATTTACCGAAAGCAAATGATAAAGCGATCGCAGCTATGACTAAGAATGCGATCGCTGATATGACATCTCGGTAAATAGCAAAGGAAACAGCGGATCGGCGAAAGGGTGTCTAGTTACTAAACTTGATAGAATTTGCCCAAAAGATGACTAATTCTTGAATCAAGAACCATGAAACGCCGAAAATTTTTTAGTAACGCTGCGATTGGTGCAGCCAGTACAGCTGCCTTAGCCTCCTGTAATCAAACTAGTACAGGACCAGTTGCTCAATCCGGCAGTCAGCCTATGGTTCGATGGAAAATGGTGACCAGCTGGCCAAAATCCCTTGATACTATCTATGGGGGAGCTGATACTGTCTGTAAACGGGTCAGTGCCATGACCAATGGGCGTTTCCAGATTACCCCCTTTGCTGCTGGTGAAATTGTACCAGGATTAGAAGTTCTCGATGCCGTCCAACAGGGAACCGTTGAGTGTGGTCATACCGCTAGTTACTACTACGTTGGCAAAAATCCTGCCCTAGCATTCGGCACTAGTGTACCCTTTGGTCTAACTGCTCCACAACAAAATGCCTGGTTGTACCACGGTGGTGGCTTGGAATTGCTCCAGGAACTCTATGCTGATTTTGGCGTGATTAATTTTCCAGCGGGTAACACCAGTACTCAGCTGGGAGGTTGGTTCAAGAAACAAATTAATTCTCTAGCTGACCTGAAGGGATTAAAAATGCGTATCCCTGGATTGGGAGGTAAAGTGATGGAGCGCTTGGGGGTCAATGTCCAAGTATTACCTGGGGGTGAAATTTTCCTTGCCCTAGACCGGGGAGCCATTGATGCCGCTGAATGGGTTGGTCCCTATGATGATGAGAAGCTGGGCTTGTACAAAGCAGCTAAGTTCTATTATTATCCAGGCTGGTGGGAACCCGGACCAACCCTAGAGGTGCAGGTTAATAAAAAAGCTTGGGATAAGTTGCCCAAGGACTATAAGGAAATTTTTAAAGATGCCGCCAGATACGCCAATATCAACATGGCGGCTCAGTATGATGCGTTGAATGGAGCAGCATTGGAACGCTTGATTAAAGCGGGTGCTAAGCTGACTCCTTACTCTCAAGACATTTTGCAGGCGGCTGAGAAAGCATCATTCGATTTATTTGAGGAAGATGCTAGCAAAGATCCCAAGTTTAAGAAAGTTTATGAACAGTGGAAAGGGTTTCGCAAGCAAATTTACAAGTGGCATGGCACAAATGAATTGAGTTTTGCTAATTTCGCCTTTTCTCGGAACTAGAGCACTATCGCCATCTTCAATAACTGAATAACTGCTAATGTTAGCTTTGATTGGTCACCAGCCAGTTAAGCTCAACAATACTGTTGATTAGAGAATTTTTCCCAAATTTTATATATGAGGGGTGACACCCCTCGCTAAATTTGTTATATTTAGATCAGTAGATAGATGCACCCTGATGATCCAGAGAGTCTTTTTGACGGCTCTCTTATTTTTTTTGGAAAAATGGAAATATGAACATACCTAGGGTCAGCTGCTTGGAAATTTTTTAAATGAGGGGTGACACCCCTCACTAAATCTGTTATATTGAGATCAGTAGATAGATGCACCCTGATGACCTAGAGAGTCTTTTTGACGGCTCTCTTATTTTTTTTGGAAAAGCGATTGGTGCTTTCCCAAAAAAAAAGCGCTCCCTTTTTGGAGAGCGCTATTAGGGGGTACTTTTGTACTCCCCTAGGGGTGATCAGATTATGATCTTATTAGCCGTTGATAACTGGAGCAGTCAAAGCTACGGGAGTAGCTTCAGCCGCTGCTAAGTCTAGAGGGAAGTTGTGAGCGTTACGCTCGTGCATTACTTCGAAACCTAGGTTGGCGCGGTTTAGTACATCAGCCCAGGTGTTGATCACGTGACCTTGTGAGTCAATGATGCTCTGGTTGAAGTTGAAACCGTTGAGGTTAAATGCCATGGTGCTGATGCCCAGTGCAGTAAACCAGATGCCGATTACAGGCCATGCACCCAAGAAGAAGTGCAAGGAGCGGCTGTTGTTGAAGGAAGCGTATTGGAAGATTAAACGACCGAAGTAGCCGTGAGCTGCAACGATGTTGTAAGTTTCTTCCTCTTGACCGAACTTGTAACCATAGTTCTGAGACTCAGTTTCAGTAGTCTCACGTACTAAGGAGGAGGTTACCAAAGAACCGTGCATTGCACTGAACAAAGAACCACCGAATACACCGGCTACACCTAGCATGTGGAAGGGGTGCATTAGGATGTTGTGCTCAGCTTGGAACACGAACATGAAGTTGAAGGTTCCGCTGATACCTAGAGGCATACCATCGGAGAAAGAACCTTGTCCAATTGGGTAGATCAAGAATACGGCGCTAGCAGCTGCAACCGGTGCGCTGTAAGCTACGCAGATCCAAGGACGCATACCTAAGCGGTAGCTTAGTTCCCACTCACGACCCATGTAGGCAAATACACCAATCAGGAAGTGGAACACTACCAACTGGTAAGGACCACCGTTGTATAGCCACTCATCTAAAGAAGCAGCTTCCCAGATCGGGTAGAAGTGTAGGCCAATGGCGTTAGAAGAAGGAACAACAGCACCAGAGATGATGTTGTTTCCGTACATCAAGGAACCAGCAACAGGCTCGCGGATACCATCGATGTCCACAGGAGGAGCAGCGATGAATGCAATGATGAAGCAGGTGGTAGCAGCTAGCAGGGTTGGGATCATTAATACACCAAACCAACCTACATAGAGGCGGTTGTTGGTGGAGGTAACCCAATTGCAGAACTGAGACCACACAGAGGAGTTGCTCTGTTGTAATACAGTAGTCATGTTCTTATGATTGCGGGTATGAATATGAACTTTTCGAGGTTCGTCCGGCTTTTGTGTGCCTTCATGTACTTATATTAAGCAATATCTAAAGATATGTAAAGGGGTTTGAGAGTAATTTGCCCTCAGCTTATTAAATAATGTAAATAAGTAAGACTTATATTAAGTAAGTATTGACAAATAAATATTAAGGTGATATTAAAAAAACGAAAATAGCGATTGACCTTGGCCTACGGCCAAACGCCTACGCCACTAGGAATTCCCCATAAAGTTTTTCCGATTAATTATTCAACCACAGGTAAAAGGCTCTTGACCAAGAAGCAATGACTAATGACAAACAAACAAAAAAGCGCTCCCCATTTGGAGAGCGCTTTTTTTATTCAAGTAGATTAAGCCAACAAGGGATTAACCGTTGATAGCTGGAGCAGTCAAAGCTACGGGAGTAGCTTCAGCAGCAGCTAGGTCTAGAGGGAAGTTGTGAGCGTTACGCTCGTGCATTACTTCGAAACCTAGGTTGGCGCGGTTTAGTACATCAGCCCAGGTGTTGATCACGTGACCTTGTGAGTCAATGATGCTCTGGTTGAAGTTGAAACCGTTGAGGTTAAATGCCATGGTGCTGATGCCCAGTGCAGTAAACCAGATGCCGATTACAGGCCATGCACCCAAGAAGAAGTGCAAGGAGCGGCTGTTGTTGAAGGAAGCGTATTGGAAGATTAAACGACCGAAGTAGCCGTGAGCTGCAACGATGTTGTAAGTTTCTTCCTCTTGACCGAACTTGTAACCATAGTTCTGAGACTCAGTTTCAGTAGTCTCACGTACTAAGGAGGAGGTTACCAAAGAACCGTGCATTGCACTGAACAAAGAACCACCGAATACACCGGCTACACCTAGCATGTGGAAGGGGTGCATTAGGATGTTGTGCTCAGCTTGGAACACGAACATGAAGTTGAAGGTTCCGCTGATACCTAGAGGCATACCATCGGAGAAAGAACCTTGTCCAATTGGGTAGATCAAGAATACGGCGCTAGCAGCTGCAACCGGTGCGCTGTAAGCTACGCAGATCCAAGGACGCATACCTAAGCGGTAGCTTAGTTCCCACTCACGACCCATGTAGGCAAATACACCAATCAGGAAGTGGAACACTACCAACTGGTAAGGACCACCGTTGTATAGCCACTCATCTAAAGAAGCAGCTTCCCAGATCGGGTAGAAGTGTAGGCCAATGGCGTTAGAAGAAGGAACAACAGCACCAGAGATGATGTTGTTTCCGTACATCAAGGAACCAGCAACAGGCTCGCGGATACCATCGATGTCCACAGGAGGAGCAGCGATGAATGCAATGATGAAGCAGGTGGTAGCAGCTAGCAGGGTTGGGATCATTAATACACCAAACCAACCTACATAGAGGCGGTTGTTGGTGGAGGTAACCCAATTGCAGAACTGAGACCACACAGAGGAGTTGCTCTGTTGTAATACAGTAGTCATGTTCTTATGATTGCGGGTATGAATATGAACTTTTCAAGGTTCGTCCGGCTTTTGTGCGCCTTCATATATTTATATTAAGCAATATATTTACTTTTGTAAAGGGGTTTGAGAGTAATTACCCCTCACATTATTAAATAATGTAAATAAGTAAATCTTATATTAATGAAGTATTGACAAAGTAATATTAAGGTGATAAGAGAAAAAAAATAGTCAAAAAAATAGCGATCGCATAAGCGTGACCTGCATGTCAATCCCATAAAACTAAAGGCGCTCCACGGAACGCCTCTATATATAGAGCCTGAGATATAGAGCTTGAACCTAGTTCTTGCGGTAAGTCCTAACTGAGACACCAACTCAAGACTCAGCACTCAACACTGAGCACTAAAAAAACCTTAACCAGGAGGCCACTTCATTTGGCGTTGACCCAAGATGTGCAAATGCAGGTGATCAACTGTTTGACCACCATCAGCACCATTATTAATCACCAGTCGATAGCCATTGGTCAAACCGACTTGCTCAGCAACTTGCTTAGCGGTTAACAACAGGTGTCCCATCAGAGCTTGATCTTCCGACTCAGCTGCTGCCAGTTGAGGAATGGGCTTCTTGGGAATTACCAGAATATGAACTGGTGCCTGAGGGTTAATATCCTTGAAGGCAAGGGCTAAATCGTCTTCATAAACAATATCCGCTGGAATTTCTCGGCGGATAATCTTGCTAAATATGGTTTCGCTCATAGCGGCTGCCATTACTATGTTTACTAGATCAGCTGCAATTGTGACACAAAATGTCAGCTCGCTATAGCATTGTTATTGGAGTTGTGAACATAGTCGCGCATCGGGATTGGCAAGAGGTAATAGGCATGCTAGCAAGAGGCAAGAGGCAATAGTCAATAGGCAATAGGCAATAGGCATGCTAGCAAGAAAGCCGATCAAGACAATGGAAAGAACTTTCATCCTTGTGGGATCATAATGCCAGCGTTATGGTCCACAAAATATTTAGAATGTCTATATCTATAATGTTGCTATCAATAATTGTTTATATGATGTTAATTTAACAGATAATAAAATATTTTAAACTGTATATATCTTAAATAAAATTAAAAAATATATTCCATAAACTTTTTACGTTTTACATTTTGCCTTTTGCCTTTTGCCTTTTGCCTTATTAAAACATATTTAAAATGCGTTTTAGATTAATCCTTACCATTAGCCCCTACACTTAGAGCGAGAGGCTAATGCCCTCAATCTAATGTTCCATTCGTATTGGTGGAGTCATTACAATCGGTCCTGTTCTATAAATTGGTATAGTCCTGGGTTTAGGAAAAGGTATAGGCCGTGGATCTTCAAAAACGGGAGGTGTTGGTTGGGGTATTGGGTGTGGACATTTGGGAAAAGGTTCTGGGTGTTCGGGCATGGGAACTGCCGTAGGTGCTGGACACAGAATGAATGGTGTTTGGGGAGTCGGGCCACATCCACCCTGAATCATAGTATCTTGCTGATCTAGATCATTGAGAAAGGTTTCCTCATCGGATAACAACTCAAAACCGATGGGTAACTCAGAAATTTCCATTATTAGTTTTCCTCCATAGGAGTGTGACAGATGACTTTATTAAAGATTTCTGTAAGTCTACAAATTCTGTTTTAGATAAAAAAATCAGTTTAGTCTAGCCAAAATGGCGAGTTTTTAGTTAAAAATAAGAGTATTAATAGATAAAGAGTAATGGCATAACTGCTGAAACTATAACAGCCTGATTATTGATTGTTAACTGTTGAGTGTTGATTGTTTTACGGTTAGGCACAAGACTTGCCCCTACTATCGGTTAACTTCTCAAGGGTAAACAACAAACATTTTCTCTTTAAGTCGTGCATCTACTCATCATCTACTAATATTTTGCAACCACTATCATCTGAAACGATTTCCTCATATCTATTGGATATAGGGCTGTGTACTCCATCAGACCTAGAATCTATCCAGGTGAAATCGGCTGCCCCTGCTAAGAATTTCAATTTACTGGTGAGCTTCTCAGATCATCGTCAGCTACTGGTTAAGCAGGAAAGACCCCATAATGGTGGTCTTATAAATCATGAATTTTTCAATGAGTGGCAATTTCATCGCTGGCTGCAGCAGTTCCCCGACCAACACTGTCTAGCTTCATCAGTTTCCCAGATCCTTCATTTTGATCCCGATCATTGCATCCTGGTCTACAACTATCTAAATAACTATCTCGACCTGTTTAGTTTCTACTATCAAAACCAAGTTTTTCCTGAAGCGATCGCAACTGATATCGGAACAGTTTTAGGCAACCTCCATCGTCTTACCTTCAATCAACCAGAATGTCGGAATTTTCTAGACCAGGTACCACAGGGGAAATCTGCCTATCGGTTTGGCAATCCAGCTAAAGGAATCGGACGGCTTAGCCCAGAGATGTTTGGCTCAATCCCTAACAATGCCTTAAAGTTCTTTGTTCTCTATCAACGTTACCCCAGTCTGGGCAATGCGATCGCAGATTTGGAAACTGACTGGCATCCGAGTTGCCTAACCCACAATGACTTAAAATTGAACAACATTTTGGTTCATAGAGAGTGGGAGCAATTCTCAACATCTTCACCACCGGATCAGAGCATGGTGCGACTGATTGATTGGGAACGTTGTGCGTGGGGAGATCCAGCCTTTGACCTTGGAACTATAATCGCCAGCTACCTAGGAATCTGGTTAAGTAGCTTAGTAGTAGACCCCACGATTAAATTAGAAGAATCCTTGCGTCTAGCAGTGACTCCTTTACAAGTGCTTCAACCCTCCATCGCTGCTCTAACCCAAGCCTATCTTACCGCTTTTCCAGGGATTGAGTCGGCTCGTCCCAACTGGCTTAAACGAGTAGTTCAGTTTACCGGTTTGGCACTGATTTACCAAATTCAAGCAATGATTTACTATCAGAAATCCTTTGATAATACTGGAATCTGTATGCTCCAGGTTGCCAAAAGTCTACTCTGCCGACCAAAACAATCTGTGCCAACAGTTTTTGGGATCTCAGAATCACAACTGATATCAAATCCGGTAATCCCCTAGAAAAGGGTTTTGAGCATACCTGTGAATTGTGAATTGAAAACTGCTATATAGACCTCATCTAATTTTAAATTAAATTACGATGCTATTCGACAACCCTTTTCCCCATCAACAGCAAGCAGCTCTGGAAGACATTGTTAACAATATTGAAATCCAGTCCAATTTTTGTATCAACCATCCCAACTATCAACCCTTCGCCATACCTGATCAAACAGTAGCCCGCTTTCAGCAACTTCCTCAAGACATACAGCATAAGTATCTCAGTCTACTGCTGAGAAATTTCCTCTATGGCATCTATTACAATGGCTATCTGCGCACTCCCCTGGCACTCAACACAAGTCGCGCGGATATAGCACCCCATCAAAACTTAGAGAACAATACCCTGCTGGGAATAGACCTAGAATTTTACCAACAACTCCACGCCAAAAATCAAGGCACAGGCTACTTTGATCCCAATTGGCAGGTAATCTCAGAAGAAAGCGATGGTTCAATAGCCGTCACTAAAGGTAGTTTGACTATGCATATTGAACGGGAGATTCATCTCAAATCTGAAGAAAAATCTGCTACTATCGGCAGCCTCGTTGCCATCCGGATGCCCAAGAATTTAATGCAAAATGGCTTTTATGTAGCAGTGAGTAATGTTGGTCAAGAGCGACAGGGCAATGGTGATATTGATTCTAAAACAGGGCGAATCTATTTTAATCTGACACCAGATGGAGCCCTTGCTGTCATGGATACCATGACAAAATATTTGAATGCAGCAGCAATTCCTTTCACATTTAAAGTTCTATACAATCCATCGGAATACAAACGCCATGACTGCGGAGTACTCTACTTTGAGCGCTGTGATTCTGAAGTTGTCTTTGGGGTGATGCAAACCATATATCTACCAAACCGCTGCCATTTTCGCCCAGAAGTCCCTTTATTCACCAAGTTTTTGGCACCGGGATTGAGTTTTGCCGAAGAACCAACCAAAAAATTTACCTCTCAAGAAAGTTTTGGCATGAACCGCTGCCAAATTGTAGCCAATGGTTTAATGCAGGCTTGGCAAAACGGTAATAACACTCCAGAGGAGCGCCTCAACGCCATCCGCCAACAATTTTCTCAGTTAGGAATTGAATGGGAACGTCCTTACCTCAATCATGACGCTTAGCTGCCCGAGCGCAAATTATGGGGAAAGAAGGGGAGAGGGGGAAGCTTCATAAGCTTACACAATTGCTCCTACAGATGGTATGGGGTTCAGACTCGTAGTTTATTTGCCCTCGTAGTTAATTCGCCCACAGTAGCAAAAACAGGACTTAGGCAAAACTCGGCAACAAACGCCCTTATGTAAGCTAATAAGCATTTAAATTTATCCTCGATCCACTTGTGCAAAAGCTGGTTTCTCATCTCCTCATTTCCCCATCTTCTCATCCCCATCTCCCCAAAGCGTGCCTCTTCACAATTTAAATACATTAAATACAATTTAAATGTGTGAAATTAGTAGGCTCTGGAGCGAGACCCTACAGGTATAGTCCCTGTATAAGTCATAATCAACTATAGCGCTATACCAACCAAGTCCACCTAGATGGACTTGGTTGGTATAGCCCAAAGCTTTAGCCTTAGGTCATTAGACTGAGATATACTCACTGCCACCATCCAAGTCATCAGTCTCAAGACGGATGTAGCAATTTACCTGAGGTAAATTGTGTCTTCAAGAAAAATTCATCAAAAATTTTTAGCTCTGTCAGGATTTTATGAAAAACTCGTGAAAGTTGTATTAGTCATTCATCCGGGATTATAAAGAACACTTATTGACCAACGTCACTGCTGACAAATGAGTAATACTAAATCGTTAATTATATGGTAACAATATAAAAATATAAATGGTGATTATTTATCCATTTTTTATTTTTACTGTAGGTTAATTAACCCTGTGAATTATACCTATTATTCCGTCAATAATTAAGTGAAAGGTATTTTTTTAACTAAAAGTCATTTTTAAGCAATGCATTAGGGTTCAATAATTAATAGCTTTATAAAAAAAGTACCTTAAATTAACCCTTGCACCAAACTTAAAATAGTAATACAAATTATACCTTTGCCTCAATCAAGGGCAGAGAGGTGTAGGTTTAGATACCGTTAAAACCTAGGTTTTTCATAGGATTGCGAACTTTCTACACAATTCCTACATAGTTTAAATCTACTCTCTAAAAAGTGACGAGTTAATCGAAATTATAATTCCTATTTCATCATGATGCAGTCAAGGTTAAAAACTTCTAGCCAGGCAGGGTTAATCAATGAAGCTGCTGTAGTGCAGTTACCGATCCGCCTGAGCAGACTCGAAGCAATAAAATTTAAAGAAACCTGTGATCAGCTTATCCAACAACCTTATTGTCCTAAGCTTATCATTGCCGACTTGAGTCAGACAGACTTTATCGATAGTAGCGGAATTGGTGCCTTAGTAAGGAATCACAAAATCACTCAGGAAAACGGAATTTCACTAATACTAAGGGGTATAAATCCTCCAGTTATGGCTGTCTTGGTCATGACTGGGCTAGACAGAAAATTAATTCTAGACCCTTCATATCACCCGACAACAATAGCTGTCAATTGGTCAAAGGCTCAGTTACCTACAACTCACCCATCTACAGGCTCTTGGGCTAAGCGATGCTTAGATATACTGGGGGGAATAGTAGGTTTAGGAATTACGGCCATATTATTTATTCCCATTGCGATCGCCATTAAACTCGATAGTCCTGGCCCAATCTTCTTTAGTCAAATTCGCTGTGGTTGGATGGGTAAGGGATTTCGGATCTGGAAATTCCGCTCGATGTATACTGATGCAGAAGCCCAGAAAGATAGCGTTCAAAATCAATCTAAGGATGCCAAGATATTCAAAAACGAAAATGACCCTAGAATCACCAGGGTGGGTCAGTTTTTGAGGAAAACTAGTTTGGATGAACTACCCCAGTTTTGGAATGTCATTAAAGGTGAAATGAGTTTGGTGGGTACTAGACCACCAGTACCTAAAGAAGTGGACATCTATGAGGTTCCAGAGTGGCAACGGTTGAATGTTAAACCTGGAATGACTGGAGAGTGGCAGGTGCATGGGCGATCGCAAGTTCGGGATTTTGCGGATATCATTAAACTGGATTTACGCTACCAACGAAACTGGAGCTTAATGTATGACCTGAAGATCATTGTAAAAACAATTTTTATATTGTTTTCGAAGAATAACGGAGCCGTTTAGCATAAAATTAAATCGTAAGCTATCAGCATTCATCTGTCAGTAGTCAGCTTAAAATAAATCTCTTTTGAGAGAATTTAATAGTTCGAGATTAATTAAAATTGAACGTCTGGGTATTTGCTCATTGCCCATTTCACATAGGCGCACGGTACGCGAACAGCTTTGTGGAACAGGCTTATAGCCTGTGACTTAATTCAGCATTATTCCAATAATTACCTCTTGTATTAAAAACTACCTCAAGTAGCGTGGCCATTTGCATAGCATGGCTATAAGCCAAGGCCAAAGGCTGATAGCTGATAGCACCTAAAGTAGCTTGCGCTTCTCCCATTAGCTGATAGCTGATAACTGATAGCTGATATCTAAAAAAAATATCGGTAAAATTCCGGATATAAATTAAATATAATGGTAAATGGATTAGAGTATTCTCTAGGAATAGGTTTTCCAGTAAACAAGCATGAAAGTTGCCCTAGTTCATGATTATCTAACGCAAAAAGGTGGAGCAGAACGGGTATTTGAACTGCTTTGTAAGCGCTTCCCTAGTGCTGATGTATTCACATCCTTGTATGATGCCCAGAACACCATTGACCTAGGTGAGCGCCTAGTGCATACCACCGGACTTCAGAACATTCCAGGGTCAACAAAATACTTCAGACTCTTGGCTCCGTTTTACTATCCAGCTTTTCGAGCCTTGGATTTAGAAAATTACGATTTGATTATCAGTAGTTGTTCAAGCTTCGCAAAGGCGGTCAAGAAAAAATTAGGAGCCAAGCATGTTTGCTTTTGCCACAATGTCACCCGTTTTTTGTGGGATACGCAAACTTACCTCAAGGAGTATGGAGAATATAGAGCGTTTTCTCCTGTCATTGATAAAGTCTTCCAGTTGATCAGAAAAGTAGACCTGGACTATGCCCAGGAGCCGGATCTTTACATTGCTAACTCGACCACTGTCGCTCGGCGTATCCAGAATATTTATGGTAAGCCAGCCATGACGGTCAACTATCCAATTAATAGCCATAAATTTGTGTTTTCCGACCAAAAGGAAGACTTTTACCTAGTATCATCTCGTTTACTGGGTTACAAGCGTATCGATCTGATTATCGAGGCGTTTAATTGGCTAGGGTGGCCTTTATTAATATCTGGTGATGGTCCAGAGCGAGAGCGTCTAGAATCTAAAGCCTTGGACAATATTCGATTCTTGGGATACGTCAGCGATAAACAGCGTTGTCATTTGATGGCAAAAGCTCGTGGGGTGATCGTCGCGGCTTTAGAAGATTACGGTTTAGTGCCAATCGAAGCCAACGCCAGTGGTACCCCAGTAATTGCCTACGGTGCAGGTGGTGTTTTGGATACTCAAATACCAGGGACGACAGGGGTGTTTTTTAAACGGCAAACACCAGAAGCACTCCAAGCTGCACTACTTGAGGCTAGGGAAATTCCCTGGAATTATGCCAAAATCCGAGACCATGCCCTGAGTCATTTTACTGAAGACGTTTTCTTTAACAAAGTTGGGCAAATTATTGATAACACGGTCAGCGGGCAGCCTGTTAATTTGAGCTATTCCTTTCCCCATTCAACCAAGGTTCCCACTTTAGCTAGGTGACAGGATAGTGGCTGGGCTGATTTTAGATTTTAGATTTTGGATTTTGGATTTTTTCGTTGATTTCCTGGGATTGATACTGGTCGATACTCCCAAATTATTAGATCAAATCTGGTGGACTAATCAATATAGTCCTGCTCAGGTTACTGGTGATGGGTAATAGATAATATCATGTCCGGTTGACTACTTCTTTTTATACCCTTTTTATAAAAGGGATGCAACCTATAATTGTCGGTTCATTGGTAATGGGTAATAGGTAATGGGGAATCAGACTCCAATTCCTAATTAGCCGTTACCAAAAGGTAGGGAAAATTTGTTGCGGGTATCCTGGAGAGTTGGGATGACGACAGCTTGCTAATATTGCAATTGCCAATTGTAAATGTATAATGGTTAATTTTAATTAGCTTTATAAAAAAATAAAACCCTATCGAATATGAATAAAGTGATTAACCGGATTTTATCTAAACCGATTACTAATCATCCCGGGACTAGTTTAGACTTGATTCACTCGACTTGATGTCAATTAAAAATCCAATCCAAACTTGTCAATCATTAATCTAAAATCCCATGAAGGAACTTGATTTAAACGCAGCAGCTGAAACAGATGCAGGGTATGGCCAACTGTTGGCAGTTTTGTGGCGAAGACGCTTGTGGATTCTAAGTATACTGTTAACAAGCTTGCCGATTGCCTTCTATGTCACTATCAAGAAAGAGCCGACTTATATCAGCTCTCTACAGCTGTTGGTGGAGCCTAATTATATAGATAAAACACGAGGCATCGAGAGTCAGTTTACTGAGTCCACTGTTGATATCGATTATGCTACTCAGTTACAGCTGATGCGTAGTTCTGAGTTGATGAAACGAGCAGTGGAATTGCTTCGTGATGACTACCCAGATATCACAGTCGGTGATATTAGAGGCTCCTTAAGATTAGCTCAAGTACTGCAGGGTAAAACCGAAACTAAGGTATTTCAAGCGGTCTACACCAGCAATGACCGGATTAAAACTCAAAAAGTACTGCAAGCTATTCAAAAGGTTTATCAAGATTACAACCTAGAGCAGCAGGAAATGCGCTTGAATAAAGGTCTTGCTTTTATAAATCAGCAGTTGCCAAAAGCTCGTAAGGATCTTGAGCAAGCTGAGCAACAGCTAGAGCAGTTTCGCAAGAGCAAAAACCTGATTGATCCCTCACAACAAGCTGTAGCTGTCAGTCAAACTCTGAATGGGATTGAACAGGAGCGCCGAGCTATCCGCGCTCAGTACATGGAAACTCAAACTCGTTACGAGGCTGTTCAGCAAAAACTGGCTCGTTCACCGCAAAATGCCTTGACCTCGTCCCGCTTGAGTCAATCTGGGCGCTATCAAAATTTGCTCAATGAAATCCAAAGAATAGAACTGGCTTTGGTGGAGCAAAGTCGTATTTATACCGAAGCTCATCCTAGTATTCAAAAATTAATTGAACAGCGTCAGAATGTGTTTGCACTCTTGCAGGAAGAAACCAGACGGGTTTTAGGGCAAGTTCCAACTCAACTGATTAGCACTGGAAGTAACCTCCTGACAGAAGGACAGCTCGGTGGTGTGGATATCAATCTGGTCAACGAACTGATCACCTCGCAAATTAATCTAGTCAGTCTACAAACTCGTGATCAAGCCCTGGTCAAAACAGAGCAGGAAATCCGTATCCAACTCAGGGAATTCCCAGCCCTGATAGCTCAGTACAATCGTCTACAACCGCAAGTAGCAATTAAACAAAATACTCTGCAGCAGCTACTACAAGCACGGCAGGAGTTAAGCATCGAATTGGCTCGGGGAGGATTTAACTGGCAAGTTGTAGAAGCACCTTTACCGGGCTTCAAGACCGGTCCTAATATGACCCAAGACCTATTATTGGGTGCAGTGGTTGGGTTATTTCTCGGTGGTGTGGCTGCCTTTGTGCGGGAAGCCATGGACGATGGAATTCATAGCTCTGATGATTTGAAAAATCAAGTGGCTCTACCCTTGCTAGGTATGATTCCAGAGTTGCCGGAGGGTAAAATCAGTAAACCTGTTCTGAATCTTAGCTTGAGCCAGTCAGAGAAAACACTTCCGATGATGGAACTGTTGGGATGGCGACCATTTCAGGAAGCACTGGACATGATTTATGTGAATATCCAGTTGCTCAATTCTGGTTCTGAGTGGACATCCCTGATGGTTACCTCAGCGCTGTCTGGTGAGGGGAAGTCAACTCTGGCGTTGGGTTTAGCCTTGAGTGCTGCTCGTTTACATCGACGAGTACTGCTAATTGATGTAGATATGCGCCGTCCGAGGTTGCACCAACAACTTGGTCTGTCCAATCACGAAGGACTTTCTACTTTATTGGAAGATGATCTTGCTACACCCAACCCAGTTAGTATCTCACCTTTGGGGTCAAGCATTGATGTTTTGACTGCTGGACCAACCCCAATTGACCCAGTTAAGCTCTTGGGTTCTAAACGGATGAAGAACTTAATGGCAGAGTTTCAGGAAACCTATGATCTGGTGTTGCTGGATACTCCCCCAGTGTTAGGTATGGTGGATGCACTCCAAGCAGCATCGTTGTGCCAAGGTGTGGTGATGGTAGGACGCCTAGAGCGAGTTACTCAATCTCAACTCATCCAGGCTACTGCTATTCTCAGGAATTTAAACCTGATTGGAATCATTGCTAACGGGGTGAAGAGTTCTAATCAGAGCTATGCTTACTATGGTTCGCGAAAGAGCCAAGCTGCTATTGAACCAAAGCAGCCTGTATCTGATCTTCCAGTGTCTCCACAACTAGAGCGTCAGTTCAGCAATCATGTCAAGTCTCGTTGATTTTTTTGGTTAATTGTTAAGTAATAATTCAGCCGTCAGCCTTCAGCCTTCAGCCAACAGCCGTTGGCCTATGGCCACGCTACGCCAACAGCCGTTGGCCTATGGCCACGCTACGCCAACAGCTGACGTAACTCAGATTTTACCTGTTTTATTCAAAAGCTGAAAACTGAACGCGCACGCGTGTGCGTAGCACATAAGCTGATAGCTGATAGCTACGTATTAAACCTGACAGGATCTAACCTTTTACTTTTGATTTCGGTGAAATGGAGTAACGATTTATGACAACTTCTAGAATCATACTAACAACCTCCAAAATCTCAATCCTAGATATCGATGATGAGGCAGAGTCAGCAGTTGGTTCTTTGCCTCCCTGCAAGCTCAAGTGGCGACAGAAACAGTTGTGGGTACTTCCTATCCAGAAGAATGAACAGCATTATCTACCTCCATTGCAAAGTCAGTCTTGGTTAAGTAATTGCTTGCAACGCTCGTCGGTAGGGCTGGTTTGTATCGACCCCAATCTGGGTGAAACAGGGTTAAGAGTTTGGACCAATGCCTGTGAGCAAGCGAAGAAGAAAGCTGTTCTAAGAGTACCGTTCAACTCAGAATTGTCTAGTAGGGAAAAACTATTCCGATCTCGACTGAAACGGGTGATGGATTCGAGTTTAGCTGCTCTATTGCTACTGATTTTGAGTCCAGTGCTCCTGGGATTGATGTTGCTGATAGCGATTGTAACACCCGGACCAGTCTTTTCTCGGCAATGGCGGGCTGGAGAACGGGGTAAGCTGTTCCAAGTGATTAAATTTCGCACTGAAGGTATACACAAAGGCAAAGTCACGTCTAAGATGACACATTTTGGAAAATGGCTGCGTCAATTTTGTCTGGATGGACTACCGCAGTTAGTGAATGTACTAAGGGGTGAGATGAGTTTAGTCGGACCACGTCCTTGGAAACTGGATGAGGTGATTCGGATGACCCAGGAGGAGCGGCGACAGCTGAGGTTGTTGCCAGGAATGATCAGACTTCACCAGGAAGATATGCGATCGCATGTGTTGGGTTCTCAAAGTACTCAAGTGCTGTAATTTCGGATTTGTTAATTGTTAATTTATTTATTTAATAAATAAATTAACAATTTTGATTTGCCTTTGTGTTCATCCCGTACATTAGCAAACTAATTACTCTAATCAGAGTCGTGAGGAATCGTGAAAAACATTAAACGAGCATTAATCACTGGTATTACCGGTCAAGATGGGTCTTATCTAGCGGAACTGCTGCTGGCAAAAGGATACGAAGTCCATGGCATTATCCGACGCACGTCTACCTTCAACACAGATCGCATCGACCACATCTACCAAGACCCCCACAATCCACAGACACGGTTATTTCTCCATTACGGAGACCTCACTGATGGCTTGACACTACAACGCATTTTAGAAGACGTACAGCCGATAGAGGTGTACAACCTCGGAGCTCAGTCCCATGTGCGGGTCAGCTTTGATTCACCAGAATACACCGTCGATGCCACAGGTATAGGAACCTTGCGTTTGTTGGAAGCGGTACGGCACTATCAACAGCGGATTGGCTCTGAGGTACGCTTTTACCAGGCTGGCTCTTCTGAAATGTTTGGGCTAGTGCAGGCTGTTCCTCAGTCTGAAACTACACCGTTTTATCCCCGTAGTCCTTATGCCTGTGCAAAAGTCTACGCCCACTGGCAAACTATCAACTATCGCGAATCCTATGGGCTATTCGCCTGTAATGGTATTTTGTTTAACCACGAAAGTCCCCGGCGCGGCGAAACCTTTGTCACTCGCAAAATTACCCGTGCTTTGGCGCGCATTGTAGCTGGTAAGCAGAATAAGCTTTACCTGGGCAATCTCGATGCCAGACGGGACTGGGGTTATGCCAAGGATTATGTCCGCGCTATGTGGCTAATGCTACAACAAGACGAGCCCGATGACTATGTTGTTGCTACCGGTCAAACTCAATCAATTCGGGAGTTTCTCGATATTGCCTTTGGCTTAGTGAATTTGGATTGGCAGCAGTACGTTGAAATTGATCCACGGTACTTTCGACCTACTGAAGTAGACCTGTTGTTAGGTGATGCCACCAAGGCTAATACCATACTAGGTTGGCAACCTTCAGTAAGCTTTAAACAACTGGTTGAAATCATGGTTAATGCTGACCTTCAGGCACTAGGTATCATGCCTGTAACATCTTGTATTAAATCCGCTGATACTGCCTTTATTCGTCAGGTTGTTACCGCTGGTAAT
The DNA here is from genome assembly GCA_011524395.1 of Moorena sp. SS36440bin_2. GTDB lineage: Bacteria > Cyanobacteriota > Cyanobacteriia > Cyanobacteriales > Coleofasciculaceae > Moorena. The sequence goes on along the minus strand of WTKN01000087.1, from coordinate 12,606 downwards.
CCCTAGTAATGATATGATCTAATCCCATTTTTAGTAATGGATTAGAGAGATAGTTAGTCCCCCTTTGGGTAATAGTTAACAGGTAATGGGTAACGGGTAATAGGTAATTGGAAATTGAGGAAAAGACTATTGCTGCTGCAAACACCACGACGAAAGCGCAATTATCCATTATCCATTACCTATTAACAGACTAGTATAAGACGTTGTTGATAGATTAACGTTGAATAAAATAAGCGATTATCCGTAGCATACGCTACGGAAACGCACTTTATTATAACCAGGAATTACGCACCAATATCATACCCGGTTTATCGTGATAAATCAAAGGCTGTAATCAGTGTAATTACCGTCAATAACCGGGTTAGCGGCGTAACTCTGAAGAAGATCCTGATCTCAGCTATGGAATTGAGTTTTAGCCATATTAAATAGCTTCACAATGGCTAAATATAGTTAGTTATTAATTGATAATTGCTAACTATATCACGGTTAACCAATCAGTGTTCAGTAGTGACGAACTTAGTACACTAGTAAAAATGAAAAAAGCACTAATTACAGGGATTTCTGGACAAGATGGATCTTACCTTGCAGAGCTTTTGCTAAGCAAAGGTTATGAAGTTCATGGAATTGTGAGGAGACCAGCGGTTGAAGACCCAGCAGGTAAGTTGTCTAATCTCAAAACTATCAAAGACGACATTGTTTTACATGTTGCATCTTTAGAGAATCATTTGTCACTCTATAAGGTCATTGCCAAGATTAAACCTGACGAGTGTTATCACTTAGCTGCATCGAGTTTTGTCAGTTATTCCTTTGATGATGAATCCTCTATTTTAACCAGTAATTTTAATGGAACCCACCATTTACTGGCATCAATTAAGGAAGTGGTACCGGAGTGTCGTTTCTTTTTTGCTGGTTCTTCTGAAATGTTTGGCAGGGTGTTCCATGCCCCTCAAAATGAGCTGACTCCTTTTAATCCCCGGTCTGTGTATGGTATTTCCAAGCTAGCAAGTCATCATCTGGTGCAAAACTATCGTAACCAGTATGGTATTTTTGCTTGTACCGGGATTCTTTACAATCATGAATCCCCAAGGCGTGACTTTAAGTTTGTCACTCGCAAAATTACCTCTACTGTCGCCAAAATCAAGCTAGGGTTAGAAAATAAGCTTTATTTAGGAAATCTAGATGCTCTCAGGGACTGGGGATATGCTCCGGATTATGTCGATGCCATGTGGCTGATGCTGCAAAACCATTCTCCAGAGAATTATGTAATTGCTTCCGGAGTGAATCACTCGGTTCGTGAATTAGTAGATTGTGCGTTTAGTCACGTCGGTCTTGATTATCAAGATTTTGTGGAAGTTGATCCGAGGTTTTATCGTCCGACCGAAGCAGTGCCTCTTTGTGGGGATAGCTGGAAAATTCGCGATGAGCTGAATTGGAAGAGTAAAAAGCAATTTCCTGATATTGTCGCGGAAATGGTGGATAGTGATCTTAGTTTTTTTAGCTAAACTTGTTTAAGTTAAGCATACCCCCCATCAAAATATATCTAAATAAAACCAGTGAGTATTCTATATAGAATTGTTGAATTTAAGCTTATTGATTCTGTTATTAATTTCACAAAAACAACGAAACTTTGGCAAGATAACCACTTTATATTAAGGGAGTTTAAATACCTTAAACAAGCTGCTTGTTTAGCTATTATATTAACGATCATATCTTCAATGCTTGAAGGATTTGGCTTAGGGTTTATCCTCACTTTTTTACAAAACATAACCGACCCTAATGCTACCCCAATCCAGACAGGAATTAACTGGATCGATATGTGGTTTCTTGGAGTAAATAAACCGGTTATTGATAGAATTTACCGGATATCTGCTCTAATTTTGATCACAACCTGGTTCCGTTCAGCCTTTATGTTTGGTGGACGGAGGTACAGCATGATTACTCAGATGAATTTGTTAGATAGGCTGCGCAAGAAGCTATTTGAGCAACTTCAACGGCTGAGTTTGGGTTACTTTTCTCATAGCCGTTCTGGAGCGCTAGTTTACAGTCTAACCACCGAACTAGAAAAAATTAATCAAGCTTTTGATGTGACAGCTGTTATGTTGACTAGAGTGTCTCTTCTAGTTGTCTATGTCACATCAATGTTCTTGCTTTCTTGGCAACTTTCCATTGCCTCATTAATGCTCTTTAGCCTGATGAGTGTTGGTCTTTCTAACTTGGTTAAAAGGTTGCGAGAGACAAGTTTTGAGGTTTCCAACGCAGGCAGTAACTTTACCTCAGTTGCTGTAGAGTTTATCAATGGTATTCGCACAGTTAAGGCATTTGCGAGTCAGGACTTTGAGCGTAGACGATTTTATGACGCTAGCGAAAACGTTGCAAACATCACTATCAAATCTGCCTCATTTGGGTTTGCCATAGAACCGATTGCGGAAAGCGTAGCCACCACAATTCTAATCGGCATGATTATTGTAGCGTTTAGCATCTTTGTTCCTAATGGACAGATGCAGTCAGCTTCATTACTGACCTTCTTGTTTGTTTTGTTTCGTCTGATCCCGATTATACGTCTGATTAATAATGCCAGAGGGCGTCTGGGGGAATTCACCGGACCAATGAATAACATTAAAGAGCTGCTGAGAACTGACAACAAACCATACTTGCAGAATGGTAATGTGCAATTTTCAGGATTGCAGCGAGCCATTGAGTTTGGTTCCGTGGATTTTGGTTACGATCCCTCTAACCTGGTACTGCACGATATTACCTTAACTATCAACAAGGGAGAAACAACAGCCCTGGTCGGTGCTTCTGGTTCAGGTAAAACCACCCTTGCTGACTTAATTCCTCGATTTTATGACCCAACCGTAGGTAAAATTATCATTGATGGCACTGACTTACAAGAGTTTGACATCAACTCTGTGCGTCGTCAGCTAGCTATTGTCAGTCAGGATACATTTATTTTCAACACCTCTGTTCGCAATAACATTGCATATGGTTCAGAACAGGCAGATGACCTGGCAATTCGAGAAGCCGCAAAACTTGCCAATGCATTAGACTTCATCCTAGATTTACCTGAAGGTTTTGACACACAACTGGGTGATCGGGGAGTTCGATTATCTGGAGGTCAACGTCAACGGCTGGCCATTGCTCGTGCTTTACTGCGAGCACCAGAGATTCTGATCTTAGATGAGGCAACTAGTGCCTTAGATTCTGTGTCTGAGCGCCTGATTCAGGAGTCCTTAGAACAACTTTCTGTAGGACGGACAGTAATTACCATTGCCCATCGCTTATCGACCATTGCCAAAGCTGATAAGGTAGTTGTTTTGGAACAGGGACGAATTGTGGAGCAAGGAAGGTATGAAGAGTTACTCGAAAAGCGCGGTAAACTTTGGAAATATCACAAGATGCAGCATGAAGTTGGTCAAACAAATGAAGACTATAGCATGTCCAAATAGATCATGAAACCGAATGCTGGTTTGTTATAACACCAAATTTGCAAACAACCACATTGTAGAAGATATCTACTCACTTCTTAATGGAATAGCGAGTGGGGGAAACCACGCCAGTCGCTGACAGTAATTAATTCCTTATTATAACCAGAGGCAAGATAACAAGGATATGTCAAAGCATCAAGAAGGGCAAGAGCCGCTAGTCAGTGTTATCATCCCCACCTATAACCGCTTGAACTACCTCAAGCAAGCAGTTGAAAGCGTACTCCAACAGACCTACAAAAATCTTGAAATTATTGTTTCTGACGATTGTAGCCCTGAGAATCCGCAAGCTATGATTGAGTCTTTTCAAGATGCTCGGATCCGATTCCGTCGGAACTCAAATAATTTAGGAAATGGTCCCAATGTTGCTGGCGCATTTAAACAAGCTCAGGGAAAATATGTAGCGAGTCTCAATGACGATGACCTGTGGAATCCAGACTTTTTAGAAAAGTTAGTTTCTCCCCTAGAAGCGAATTCAAATGTAGTTGTGGCTTTTTGCGACCATTATATTATCGACGCAGATGGCGTAATTAATTATCCAACTACTGAAGCACATACCCGGCTTTGGAAGCGTGACCAACTTAAAGCAGAAGTATATCAGCCGTTCTGTACTATCGGACTAGTAGACCGATCAGTATCTCCTGCATCCTCTGCTGTGATTCGCAGGGACAAGGTTAATTGGGATGAACTGTTGTCAGTGGGGGTCTATTGGGATTACTACCTAACCTATCTAGCTTGCCGCAGTGGTGATGGCGCGTACTACTATCCAGAAAGACTGACTCGATATCGCGTGCATGAGTTATCTGAAACCCATATGAGTGGGAGTGGAAACGCCAAGGCTCAGATCCGCAAAGGCAAATCTGGTATTTTTTGCTACGAACACTTTTTAGCAGATCCTCAATTACAAAAGCATCGAAGTTATTTTACCCAGAAATTAGCACAAGCAAACACAACTATGGGTATTGGGCTGATACGGGATGGACGGGTAGCAGAAGCACGCCCCTATCTTTTTCGTGCCTTGAGTCAAAATTTCAGTCTGCGAACTGTAGCAGCTCTCATGGTCAGCATTATACCTCAACAATTAGCAAATCCTTTTGAGATATCTTCCAGACGGGAAATTATCCAACAGACAAAAGTACATTCAAAATTACATTAAGTATTTCAGGAATTAAGCTGAGTATTTCGAAACCATAAAACATCAAATAAATTATTCATAACTCCCTAGGACAGTTATAAATATTTGAGTAATTTATACGGCTAGAAAATCGTGATTATTACGATATTGCTGATCACCTGATTTGGTTAGGCTCTGTACTCTTTTTGACGGATACCTTAAAAAGGATGCACTAGTCAGAGTTTTCGATAATTTTAACAGGATAGCTACTCATGAAACTCTGTATCGTTACCCACAAAGTCATGAAAAATGATGGCCAAGGTCGAGTCAACTATGAAGTCGCCAAAGAAGCCATTCGTCGCGGTCATCAGGTCACCTTATTAGCCAGTAATGTCGCCCCAGAACTCCAGCAGAGTAATCAGGTAAACTGGATTTTCATTCCAGTTAAAAGGTGGCCAACAGCACTAATTCGTCATCTGGTCTTTTCCTGGCGGAGTGGCAATTGGTTAAATCAACACCGTAGTCAGCTGGACTTAGTAAAGGTTAACGGATCCATTACCAGAGCTGGCTCAGATGTGAATGCCGTACATTTTGTCCACAGTTCTTGGTTGCGATCGCCTGCCCATACCTCTCGGCTGCGTCGGGATTTGTATGGTCTTTATCAGCGACTAGTTACAACCTTGAATGCCTATTGGGAAAAAAAATCCTTCCGTCAGGCAAAAGTAGTAGTCGCAGTTTCCGGAAAGGTCAAGAAAGAATTAGTAGAAATTGGTGTACCCCCTGAATCCATTCGGGTGATTGTCAATGGTGTTGACTTACAGGAATTTTATCCCGGTGTGGCTGACCGCAAACAATTGGGTCTTCCTGAGGGAGTCCCTTTAGCATTTTTTGCTGGAGACATCCGAACACCTCGAAAGAACTTGGATACAATTCTGCACGCCTTAGTCCAAGTTCCTGAGTTACATCTAGCTGTTGCTGGCATCACAGAAGGTAGTCCTTATCCTCAGCTAGCCGCAAGCCTAAATGTGAGTAAACGGGTACATTTTCTCGGGTACCGACGTGACCTCCCTGAGATCATGCGAGCCGTAGATTTATTTGTCTTTCCATCCCGCTATGAAGCCTGCACACTAGTGCTCTTAGAAGCAATGGCTTCAGGTTTACCAGTCATTACTGCCAGCACAGCCGGGGGGGCTGAATTGGTTACTCCAGCCTGCGGAGTGGTCTTGTCTGACCCCAACGATACCCAGGCTTTGGCAAAGGAGCTAAGCCTTCTGGTTAGTAATCCTGAAAAAAGGAAACAGATGAGCCAAGCTGCACCAATGATAGCCGCCCAATACAGTTGGGAAAAGATGGCACAAAGCTATGTGGATTTATTTGAAAAAGTGATCAAGTAGTCTACATTTCATATTTTCCAAAGGGAACAGGGAATAGGGAATAGGGAACAGCGATGCAGCGCGGTCTTGGGGGTTTCCCCCATGAGCGACTGCATCAAGACGGGAACAGGGAATAAAAATTATCACAATTACTACACGGATACCTATTGTAATTAATCGGTTTTTTTTTGACTGTTTACTCTTGACTGTTTACTGTCCAATAAAACTCTGGTTCATTTTACCATCTTGCATGCATACCTCTTGCCTCTTGCCTCTTGCCTCTTGCCTTAGGAAGTATATTCACAACTCAAATACAAACGCTATAACTAGTTATGTCTAACCTACTAATTAAAATTCCCACTGAACTCGAATCTATTGTTGATGAAATTATTACCTTTACTGAGCTGCCGAGAGACGAGGTAAACCATCGAGTCTGGCAGGAAGCGCTGCAACTAGGCTGGAATGTGTGTCAAGATGCCCAAAACTTTGGAGTTACCCCTCACCACTATGATTCCAATATGGAGGCTCTTTATAAAAATGGGTATGGCTTCATATTTGAAACAATGGTTTTTTGGGCTAGACCTGGACGAAAGCACTTGATAGAAATAACCCTAGAAAGAATTCAGAAGTATGCTTCACAGAAAGGGAAGACAACTGATGATTTAAAAATTTTATTACTGGGTGATGGTACAGGGAATGACTCTATCTACTTAGGGATGAATGGTTGTCAAGTTGAGTACTGCGACTTTCCAGGCAGTAAAACCTATGATTTTGTCACCAATCGATTTAAACATTATGGCTTGTTAGACAATGGCATCAGCCTGATTCCTAGCTATGAAGCCTGTTTGGATAATCAGTACGATGTTGTGATTTCTTTCGATGTTCTCGAACACATTACTGAGCCATGGATCGCCATTGCTAATATACGCTCCATGTTAAAAACAGAAGGTATTGCACTGATCACCGATGCTTATGGTGATGTTACCGGTAGACACCCAACTCATTTAGAGTCAAATCGAAAATTTAAAGGCCAAAGTCCCTTCATGTTTTTGAAAAACGGCATGGTGCTTACTTGGTATGGTTCAATCTTTAAGCCTATGGAATTTACCAAGGTCGATAAGTGGTCTTTAAGGGATTATTTTATTCTCTGGCAAGATAAAAAGGTGATAGTAGAGTATTTGTCTGGTAAATCAGGACTATTGAAACAATTTGTTAAAAATTTTTTAGTCAAGAAATAACCCTATAGAGCTTTTTTGGTAAACTGACCGGATCGCTATTTGTTGCTGTTGAATAAAAAACTAGCACTCTTGACGAAGGAAAATTCAACAGTTCTTACGGTTATTTGATTTTAACATAACTTTCGTATAAAGGAACTACTCCTGATGCAGGACATAAAAGCAGTTGCTATTTGCATTCCTACCTATAATCAAGCCCAGTACTTATGGGAGTCAGTGGGTAGCGCCTGTGCTCAAACCTATCCCAATGTGGAAGTTTGGGTGTCAGACGACGCTAGCACTGATGAAACCCCTGAGGTTATGGCACAACTATGCCAGCAGTTTCCTCAAGTACGGTACTATCGGCAGCCTAAAAACCTAGGTATGGCCGCTAACAACAATTGGGTTTTGAAACAGCCAAACACTGAATTTATTGTTCGTTTGGATTCAGATGATGCCCTGTTACCCAACTATGTAGAAACGTTACTACCCCTGCTAGAAAAGCATCCAGAGGCGGGTTATGCCCATAGTGCTGTGCAGGAAATTGATGAACGCAGTAACAATCGAGCTGTGCGACGTATTGCAAGACAGCACGAGTTTCAGAGTGCAGACGACTCACTACGAGCCGCAGTTTTTGGGGTAAAAGTAGCTGCGAATATTGCTATGTTTCGGGCTGAAGCGTTGCCAGCAGTTAGGTTTTATGAAGATAGTCCCGATTTTGCACAGGACTATAACATGTGGGTCAGAATGGCAGATGCAGGTTATGGAAACGTTTATGCCAATGAAATATTAGCTTGTTATCGGGTTTGGACTGATGCTAAAAATCTACGTCCTAAGCGCAAAAACATTGAATTAAAAGGATGTATTCGGGTTTTTGAAGACAGTATATTGCCTGGTTTTAAGCGACGGGGTTGGGATACAAAGGTGATTGAAAACCAGCGTCGTAAACTGGCCTTAAGACACACAGCATACTGTTATCGTCCACTCTTCAATGATGTAGAACGCACCGAGCTGATTGCTCTATTGAAAGAGTTAGGAGATTCACCAGCTTTGCGATTTCGCATGTTCTTATCGAAATTGGGCTTTCGTGCTGTCTTTGAATGGACAATTTCTATGGAATTACGCTTGAAAGGTATGGTGAAAGGGTGGTTAAGTACTCTACAGAATTATTTACGGTCTCAAACAGCAGGATAGTAATCTGTTTAGAATTTAGAATTTAGAATTTAGAATTTTACATTCTGCATTCTAAATTCGTAAGCATTCAGCCTTCAGGCGTTAGCCGTCAGCTAAAGGCTCACGCCTGAAGGCTGAATGCGGGACTCTCGGCAGAGCCGACGCTACGCGAACGTTCATCGCGTTCAACCTTCCAACCTTGGCCTTTGGCCACGCGTGCGCGTTCAACCTTCCAACTTTCAACCTTCCAACCTTTAACCTAACTCCACAGTAGAATAAATGAGAATCACTGTTATAGTCCCCACCTATCGCCGTCCAAAAGACTTAGAACGGTGTTTAGAGGCTCTGGAGAAGCAAACTCGACCAGCGGATGAGGTCTTGGTGATTGTACGGGATACTGATGCTGAAACTTGGGCGTTTCTTGAAGCATTCAACCCTGAGCTTTTACCCATACGTCCTGTGACATTAAGTATTCCGGGGCAAGTAGCTGCTCTCAATGCAGGTCTTGATAGTGCACACGGAGATATTATTGCGATTACCGATGATGATGCTGCTCCCCGTGGCAATTGGTTAGCTGATATTGAAACTCACTTTCTGTCAGATCACCAGATCGGGGGTGTCGGTGGAAGGGATTGGGTACATCTGGGTAACTACCTGGAAAATGGCGCTAGAGAACGAGTGGGTCGAGTGCAATGGTATGGACGGGTGATTGGTAATCACCACCTCGGGGTAGGTTTACCTCGGGAGGTGGATATCCTGAAAGGAGCTAACATGAGCTATCGACGGACTGCTATATCCGGCTTGCGCTTTGATCAGCGTCTGCGAGGGACGGGAGCTCAAGTCCATAATGATCTGGGGTTTAGTCTAGCCCTAAGAAAAGCAGGTTGGAAGCTAATTTATGACCCAGGGGTAGCAGTAGACCACTATCCAGCACAGCGTTTTGATGAGGATCAGCGAGGCATTGTTTTTAGCGATACTGCCCTGATTAATGCGGCACATAATGAAACTATCGTTTTGTTAGATTACTTCCCTGTTCTACAACGGATTATATTTATAGTTTGGTCAACATTGGTCGGAACGCAAATTAAACCCGGTTTCCTACAATGTTTACGGTCTTTCCCCAAGGAAGGACTTTTAGCAGGACAAAAGTGCCTTGCTTCTTTGCGTGGACGTTGGCAAGGTTGGTTGAGCTGGAAAAAGTGCTTAGGCTAGCAAAAGGAATGGTTGAAAGGTTTGGGGTTAATAATAAACGCTATACTAACTAATCTCTACTAATTACTAACTAATCTATAATCTATCAGATATAGCATTTAAAAATGCATTTACAAAAAGTATAAATTTTATTTTGATTACCAAAAATTACTAGATAATTTCTTGCCTCTTGCCTCTTGCCTCTTGCCTCTTGCCTCTTGCCTCTTGCCTCTTGCCTACTCCCTAAAACCTAAAACCTAAAACCTAAAACCTAAAACCTAAAACCTAGGACTTTTCACCTCACCCACTTGAGAACTGCTGTGTATCTAATCCCTAACACCTAATGACAAAAGGAATTCCTATCAAACTAGAACCAGCCCCTGCTTGGGCAGCCATCCTGTTATTTGTTGTCATTACAATACTCGGCATTATTGCTGGTGCTGGCAGCATTCTGCGTATTCTCTTACCTGTGGTAGGGTTTGCCGTGGGCCTTTTTCTGTATCGACGGTATCCTGTCCTCTATTTAGGTTTTATGTGGTGGCTATGGTTTCTGATGCCGTTGGTTCGTCGTTTAATTGACTATCGCAGTAACTGGGTTAATCCGAGTCCAGTATTACTAGTAGCGCCTATAGTGACATGGATTACTGTGGATACCTTTCTAAAATACCTTCCTAGAGCCTATAAACAGGGGGGTTTGCCTTTTATTTTGGGATTCACCAGTATTTTGTATGGCTTTATAATTGGTCTGATTAAAAGCACTCCTATTTTCGCGATTCGAGGACTGATCGACTGGTTCACCCCGATTCTTTTAGGTTTCTACTTTTTTATAAATTGGCGAGATTATCCTCGCTATCGCCAAAACATTCAAAACACATTCCTCTGGGGTGTATTGGTGATGGGAGTCTATGGCATAGTGCAATATGTGATCGCACCGGAGTGGGATCGATTTTGGCTGATCAACGCCAGAATGTTCTCGATGGGGAATCCCGAACCGTTTGGTATTCGTTTGTGGAGCACGATGAATTCCACTGGACCGTTTGCCGCAACCATGATGGTGGGTTTACTGTTGTTATTTAATAATAATAGTCCTTTACGTATTCCTGCTTCCATAGCTGGTTATTTGTCTTTTCTACTAACGTTATCACGGACGATGTGGGCAAGCTGGTTCTTTGGACTAGCTTCTCTGACCAGTTCACTCAAACCCAAAATCCAGATGCGGATAATTATTTCTATCCTGGTCATGGCAATGTGTATCGTGCCGTTAACCACTATTGAGCCATTCTCGGAGGTAATTGGTAGTCGTTTGGCAACATTTTCTGACCTTGGAAATGATCACAGTGCGGAAGTTAGACAACAAATCTATGAAGAGAGTCTTGGCAAAGCTCTTTCTATGGCTTTAGGTAATGGGATTGGAAATACATTCACTATCGAACAAGGGGAAATCCGAAGCGTTGTGATTGACAGTGGCATTTTAGATATGTTTTTTACATTAGGCTGGTTTGGAACTCTCCCATATATGTGTGGATTGCTCCTGCTGGTATATAGTGTGTTTCAATATCCTGAGATTCGCCGTGATTCTTTCATGAGTACTGCTCGTGCTATTGGTTTGAGTAATTTACTCGGGCTACCGATTGGTAGCGCCATGCTTGGTGTCGGGGGATGTTATATTTGGGGATTTTTGGGTCTAACGATGGCAGCACATAAGTATCACCAGCATCAAAATAAGCTTTCTTCTGAAATGGAAAGTATTGCTGAAGTGAAGACTGCTAAAGATAAGAATTATGAAAATTTTCTGATCAATGGCACTGACTGAAGAATAACAGAAGTAGGAGATGGAAAGGAACAGCCGGAGGAACAGCCGGATGTTTCAACTACCAATTCCTAACTAACTTATAAATTAACTTATCGGTCAAATATGGCGGTGCTTTCCTTTTTGGGAGATGTTTGATGCGTATACTCCATATCTTAAACCATATTAAACAAACTGGTAATGGTATTGTCAATGTAGCGATTGACGTTGCCTGTGAGCAAGCGAAAGCGGGTCATGAGGTTTGTATTGCCTCTGCTGGCGGGACATATGAAACATTGCTAAGCGCTTATGGCGTCACTCACTTTGAACTGGATCAGACCCGAAAACCGTTGCATCTGCTCAAGGCTGCTGGGCGTTATCGAGGGATAATCGCAGAATTTCAGCCAGATATTGTCCATGGACACATGATGACGGGAGTAGTCCTAGCTCGGTTCCTACGGGGTTCAGCAAAATATAAGCTAGTATCCCATATTCACAATGTTTACCAACGTAGCTCAGTAGTGATGGGATTGGCTGAACGGGTGATTTCTGTGAGTGATGCGGTAGCAACGTCGATGTCTAAGCGGGGTATTCCCATGGGGAAAATGCCTGTGATCAAGAATCGCACTCTAGGTAGTCCCCGATTACCTGCAATAGAAAGCTGCACTCCTAAAGCTTTGGAACATCCGGCTATTGTCACGGTAGCTGGCATGAACCGACGTAAGGGAATTACTGAGTTAATTAGCGCTTTTGAGCAGGTTGCTAAGAGTTGTCCTAAGGCACATTTGTACTTAGTGGGAGATGGTCCCGACCGTCAAATGTTTGAAACTCAAGCTGCGGCATCGTCAGTTGCTGATCGTATACACTTCGAGGGTTTTCAGAAAAATCCCCAAGCTTACATGATGGCAGCGGATGTTTTTGTCCTGGCTTCACACCGTGAGTCTTTCCCTCTGGTTTTGATGGAAGCACGACAGGTGGGTTGCCCGATTGTTGCTACTAGCGTGGATGGTGTTCCCGAAGCACTAGATTACGGTAAGGCAGGAGTGCTAGTTCCTCCTAAAAATGCGATCGCACTGGCAGATCAGATCGAGATGCTTCTGGCTAGTCCGTCTGAACAAGATAGATTAAGACGTGCAGCACAGCAAAACATTGAGGATCTAACCCTCACCACGATGGTGGAGAAGATTACTGCTGTTTATCATCAGCTTCTGATATCAAGTCCGGTTGAATGCCCATAATCAAAGTGTGGGGAGATGGGGAGATGGGGAGA
>WTKN01000178.1 GCA_011524395.1 Moorena sp. SS36440bin_2 | reverse complement strand
CATACTTCCCACACTCTCCCCATCTCCCCATCTCCCCATCTCCCCATCTCCCGTTTCTCCCCATCTCTCCACCCTCTACCCCCGAACAATACTCTGGACAAATGACAAGAGTTGATAGTACCAATGTTCTATAGAGCAATCACAAAGAACGACCATTTTTTGTCCAGAATCTTATGGAAAACCTCACATCTGCCCAACAAGAACTGTACGATTGGCTAGTTAATTATATTCGGGTGTCACACCATGCCCCTTCGATCCGGCAAATGATGAGAGCAATGAACTTGCGCTCACCAGCACCGATTCAGAGTAGGCTGGAACATTTGCGTAGCAAGGGATACATTGATTGGACCGAAGGAAAAGCCCGGACGATTAGGCTGCTGCAGCATTGTAATTTGGGAGTTCCTGTCTTGGGAGCGATCGCAGCCGGGGGTCTCGTGGAACCCTTCACCGACACAGTTGAGGAGTTGGATATATCTGGCTTGTTCCAGCAACCAGGTAACTTTGCTCTGCGGGTTACTGGAGACAGCATGATCGAAGACTTAATTACAGAAGGGGATGTGGTGATTATGCGACCAGTGCCTGATCCCGATGACATCAAGAATGGTCTAATTGTAGCGGCACGGGTGGATGGACATGGTACTACCTTGAAACGTTTCTATCGTAAGGGTCACAAAGTTACTCTTAAACCCTCTAATGCTAAGTACCACCCCATAGAAGTGATGGCAAAACATGTCCAGGTTCAAGGAATATTAGTCGGTGTCTGGCGCGGATATGAGCAGCATCTAACACCCGCAGCGATACATTAGACTTCCCATAACAATAAGGAGAGCGAAGAATTTTGGTAATTCTTACCTATCGCTCTCCCATTAGTAATACTCAGTTATGTAACGCTATAGTCTACCCTTTGATGGCCTCTTTGCGTTTTAGTGCTGAACCAGCACCGATTGCACTTACTGCTAGTAAACCTAGAACCGAAGCAGGTTCAGGGACATCAATGGACTTTGCCAGGATGAACTGCTCCTGAGCCTCCGTTATTGATTGTCCATAAGCTTGATGGTATTTAAAAGAACCTGATTCTCCAGCAGCCAGAAGTAATTCAATACCAATATGTGTTCCCAGGTCTACAAAATCGCCATTACCATCAAATGGATCATTAAAGAAATTGTTCAAATCAAAACCATTAAATATCTGAAAAGGATTACCAGAAGCAACAGTCACATCAGGGTCTAGTGACCCCAAGACTACCGTCAGACCTTCTTGTTCTGTGGCTTGACCGACTGTTGCCAATCCAGCATCGGTTGAGAGTGACAACACATCATTGAAAGTGCCGAAGCCGTTTCCTTGATCAATACCCTGGTCTGGATCAAACGTGTCAAAATAACGCAGCGCTACCTCTGAACCATTGTTAACAAATTCAGTTGAGACGCTCAACACGTTAAAATCGGGAACCAGGGAATAGGTGCGGGTAAAATCAAGATTAGCACCCCCTCCAGTGTATGTTCCTGTCACGGACACAGAGTCACCGCTGCTACTAACACTTACCGGTTGTTGGGTAACACCTGTTGTGGTGTTTCTGACAAAAGTAGATGTGTTTGTCCCGTTTTGAAAACCAAAGTCGGAGACAGGAGCTCCTGGGTTAAAAAAATCACTAGCAAAGAAGGTCATGTTGTCAAATAATACGGTATCAATCGCACCGTTGTCTTCTCGAATTGTGACTTCTAGGGAACCATTGCTCAGAGTAACGGCTTTTGCTGAGGCAGTTCCTAGGGACAGGAAAATCATGCTTGTAGCACCCAGTAAAACTGCTGATTTCTGAACAATATATCCTGCTATTGCCATCGCCATTGATGACTTGGTTATGAGAGTTGAATTAGCCATAATTTTTCCGCCAAAATAAAATGTTTATTGTGTTGTATTTAGTGAAATAATTTAATCACTAAATTAAACAACAATGGCAGAAAATTCAGTATTAAAAAGTAGTATAATTAAGCAATAAAAAATATGAATTCTTGATAAAAAAATAATCGGAATTTATCAAGGGTGTGTAAAGTTATAGGTTGGTATATAAATTAATGATAAAGAAGTATATTTGTTTTATAAAGTTTTAGTAAAAATGCCGATGATTATACTGAAAATTAACTCTTAATTTTTTTTTTTTTTTATGATCAAAGTATTCAAGAGAGTTTTGAATTAAAATACCTTGAATAGTTTGATAAGTTTTTTTAAAATTAATGCATATTGAAGAAGCAATCGAACTTTTGCAATCCTTGGTGTTTGCGAAAACTGACCAGCATTTGGATAAAGTCCAAATTGATGTATTGCGGGGAGCTTGGGAAAATCACACTTATGATAGAATTGCAGAAACTTACTGTTTTTCTAGTGCCCATGTCAAAACAGTTGGTGCCAAATTATGGCACTTGCTCTCTAAAGTATTGGGGACAAAGGTCAACAAAAAAAACGTTCAGGTCGTCCTCAAACGTATCGCAAGAGATTGGCAACAGGAGAGCAGCCGTAGAATTTCAAGCTCCCCAATCCTGGAATTACCCGGAGGTCAAGTTCTTCTAGATTCCCCTTTTTATATAGAGCGTGCCCCCATCGAAGCATGCTCATATCATGCCATTTTGCAACCCGGAGCCTTGATTCGGATTTATGCTCCCAGGCAAATGGGCAAAACCTCCCTGATGGCCAGGATTCTGGAGCAGGCACGATGGCAGGGAAATACCACAGTCACTCTCAACTTTAAACTAGCTAATCGAGAGGTCTTCACCAGCCTGGATAAATTATTACAGTGGTTCTGTGTCAGCGTTGGGAAAAGCCTGGGGCTGTCGAATCAGTTGGCGGATTATTGGGATGAGATTCTCGGCAGCAAATCTAACAGCACCGACTACTTTGAAAACTATCTGTTGGCTGAGATTGACACTCCACTCGTACTGGGGTTAGATGAGGTGGATATGGTGTTTCAATACCCGGAAATCGCCTCAGACTTTTTTAGTTTACTGCGCACCTGGCATGAGAAAGCTAAGTATGGAGATCGTAGGAGCTATATTTGGCAAAAACTTAAGTTAGTGGTTGTCTATGCCACAGAAGATGATGCTTGGCTCAATCTCCATCAATCCTTTAATGTGGGGCTGCCCATTGCTTTACCTGAGTTTACTCAGGAACAAGTACAAGATTTGGCACGGTGTTATGGACTGAATTGGGATGCTGATCAAGTGGCGCAGCTGATGTCTTTAGTAGGTGGCTATCCCTATCTGGTGCGCACAGCACTACACCACATTTATTATCAAGATTTCACTCTAGAGCAGTTTTTGCCTAAGTCTGCTACCCAAGGCAGAGTGTATGGGGAATATGTGGGTCGGCAATTCTTGAAGCGTCAACAGAATCGGGAACTCTATACAGCCTTTGCCCAAAAGACAAGTTCACCCATACCGGTAGAATTAGATTGGCTTTAGGCTTTACAGCTACAGGACATGGGGTCGGTGTATCTACGAGTTAATCACGTTCATTTAGGGTGGGCAGTCTCAAGCACTGCCCACCCTAGCATTAATCTACTCTTCATCCTCATCTTCAATCGCTTCATCTAACCGGTCATTGGCATCCTTAGCTAGCTTCACAAAAGTAACATTTGGTGCTAATCCCACCGCCGTAGTCACTGCTCCTTCCGGTAACTTTTTGGACATTAATAACCCTGCGCCGATTAGACCCACAATCCCGCTTATTACTGTAGCGGACACAAGCAAGTTAAAGGAAAGCTTGGCTTGACGAATGTGCTCGTTAAAGTAGATAGTTTCTGGGTCATATTCTTTGTTTAAGTGAAACATAATTTATCAAACCTTTACTTGAGTAATGTTGTTATCTTCAACTATAGGATCAATAAATTACTAATAGTTAAGTTGTGACTAAAATTTCACCTTATTCACGGTTGTTACTATTGTTAAACTGGAATAATATATCCGTGATTATTGTTTCACTAGCTCATCAAAATTTTTGAAAATATTGATCGAGGGGTAAATCTCAGGGTTCGCTTTCAATTTCAATTATAATCGCAATTGCCTTGATAACTTCTTGTAAGTCTGAGGTTGATAAAGATCCTAATTTACGAATAAATCTTCGGAGATCGACGCTTCTTAGCTGTAAGGCGTCAGCCGATGATAGTTTGGTTAATCCATTGTCTGAAGTCGGTGTTAGGTAAATATGCCAAAGACTACCAGTAAAAGATGATTGCCAGTTGGTAATTGGCACAACTAATTTAAGAGGAAGTCTTCCAATATAATCTGAACTTACGACAACTGCCGGTCGAGTTTTTTTGATTTCTGCGCCAAGGGTTGGATCTAAGTTAATCAGCCAGATTTTACCCCGTTTAGGATTGATAGTCATTCATTTAATCGTTATCAAAATTTATCCAATCTTTCCATTCTTCATTTTCTTGATAATAGTCTTTCATCGCTTCTGCTTTTTGGGCTAAAATGCGACGACGTTCTTCTAGGGTAAGTTGTTGAAAATCTTGCCGTTCAATCGACTGATTTTGTGTAGTTTCAGGTACG
>WTKN01000103.1 GCA_011524395.1 Moorena sp. SS36440bin_2 | reverse complement strand
TAAAGCAGGAAACTCAACGCCTAGGTCAACAAATTGCTTCCGAAATTGCTAGGCGGATGTTTCGCTTGAGCGAAAATAAGTCATAATCTTACCATAATTAACGGTAAGCTAACCGTAAATGTAGTACCGTCTCCCAACTGACTCTTGAGAGAAATCTCACCACCATGAGCTTCGACACACTCTTTAACAATAGCTAGTCCTAAGCCACTACCAGGAATTGTGCCAACATTGCTAGCACGATGGAAAGGCTCAAACAGTTGCGGTTGGTCTTCTGGGGGAATGCCCATCCCCTGGTCTTGAATCCGGAAGATAACACATTCTGTCTGAGCAATCAGTTCAAACTCAACGGTTCCCCCTGTGGGTGAGTACTTAATAGCGTTGGTGAGCAAATTGCTAAAAATGTGTCGCAGCAATCGTTCATCCCATAGGGCTTCCTTCAATTGCCCTTGACTGGTAAATACTAACTGATGGTAGTTGTTGGTACTGATTTGTAACTCTTCCATTAATTGGTGACAAAACCGTTTCAAATCCAACCGAGTAGGTTGACACAGGAGTTTGCCGGAATCAGCTTTACTGATTAATGAAACCTCATCCAACAACTCGGCCATGTTTTTGATGGCTGAGCGAATTAGCCGCAAATGAACCAGTTTTTTCTCTAATGGTAATTGTTCCTCTTTGTCTTGGAGCAATCCAGAACAAAGGAGGATTGTATTTAAGGGATTACGAAAGTCGTGAGAGAGCATGGAAACAAATTCGGCTTTGCGCTGATTGACTTCTTTGGCTCTAACCAACTCAGCGGTTTGTTCCTGAACCTGACTTTCTAGGGCTTGATTTTCTTGTCGTAATGCAACTGCTGCCTGCTTACGTTCAATAGCATAGCGCAAGGAACGAACCAGCATTTTTCCCTTGACTTGCCGCTTGACTAGATAATCTTGTGCTCCTTGACGAACTGCCTCAATGGCTAATTCATCATCATTGGTATTGGTTAGCACTACAATCGGTAAACTAGGCGCTTGCTTGATCAAGGGTCCGAGGGATGCTAGTCCGTGGCTGTCCGGTAGAGTCAGATCTAACAAGATCACATCGTAGGGAATTGAGATTGCTCTAGCCTGAGCGATTTCCTGGAGTGCATCCCGCAACCGCTTGACATGAACTAGACTAAACTGCCTGAACTGAGCTTCTTTCAAAAACTCTTGTAACAATCTGGCTTCTGCCAGGTTGTCCTCAATTAACAAGATTTTTAGTGAGCCTTCAGGCATTACCTTTTAGTATTTCTTCTGTGGGCTTATTGCTTTGGATTTCTCGTTTGATAGAGAATCATCATTGGCTTGCTTATTTTCTGTTAGTCAACCCTGATGTTTAATCCTTAGTGTCTCATGATTTATGGCTAATCCCTAATCCCTAATCCTTTTATTGGGATGGCAGGGTGACGGTCGAGAGCCAAAAGTCTTCAATTCCTTTGACGATTTTGAATAATTCGCTAAGATTGCGGGATTTGGTGATGTAGCAATTCACATGCAAGTCGTAACTCTGGAAAATGTCATCTTGATTTCTTGAGGTAGTTAATACGACCACAGGAATCCGTTTGAGATTAGGGTCAGCCTTAATCTCTGCGAGCACCTCTCGACCATCCTTTTTTGGCAAGTTTAAATCTAGCACGATCAGGTCTGGACGGACGGCATCAGCATACTCTCCTTCTTGGTGTAAGTAAGCCATAGCGTCCATGCCATTTCTGACCGTTACTACCTGGTGGGGTACCGAGCTATTTTTTAACGCTTCTTGGATTAAGCGAATATCGGCTTTATTGTCTTCAACCAAAAATATGATTTTGTGTCTTTCGTCCGTTTCTACGCTCACGCTCGCGTCCCCTTACTGGAATTGTAAAATAGAAGGTGGCACCGTGACCTAGTTCTGACTCTACCCAAATTTTGCCACGGTGGCACTCCAGAATCTTTTTACAGATAGCCAAACCCATACCTGTGCCAGGATACTCATCCCGGGTGTGCAGACGTTGGAAGATCACAAAAATGCGATCGCTAAACTGCGGTTCAATGCCAATGCCATTATCCTGCACTGAAAATAGCCATGAATCCTCCAGTCGTTTTGCCCCCACATGGATTTCCGGCGGCTGTTCACTGCGGAACTTAATCGCATTACCGATTAAATTCTGGAACAGTTGCATCAACTGGGTGCTATCAGCCATAACTGTTGGAAACGGGTCATGGGTAATCACTGCCCCAGTTTCACGGATGCGTCCCCGCAAATTAGCCAGAGCATGGTCTAAGGCCGTCTCCACTTCCGTCAGTTTAAACTTAATGCCCTGCAAATCGACTTTCGAGTAAGCCAACACATCATCAATCAGGGTTTGCATGAGGCTGACTCCCTCAACCGCAAAGGTAATAAACTCGCTGGCATCTTCGTCAAGTCTGTCATTATAGCGCATTTCTAACAGCTGCACATAATTCGCCACTTGATTCAGGGGTTCTTGCAGGTCATGGGATGCCACATAAGCAAACTTTTTCAGTTCAGCATTGGAACGTTCTAGATCCTGAGCCAATTGAGCCAATTCATCAGCTTGGCGCAGGACAATATTAATCAGTGCTTTCCTCAGTTCCAATGCTGTTTTAATTTCTACCTGTTTCCAGGGTAAAGAGGTTAAACGAACGGTTTCTTTCCACAGTTCAAAGGATTTACGGGGCGACAGTTGCAAAGTCCCCTCTGTGTGGGTTGTTTCAAAGGCTTTATTGGGGTCACCCCCCCAATTAACAGTTTGAATCACCTCTGGTCGGAACCACAGCACATAGTTTCTCTTGGAAATGGGGATGGCTAGCAGGCCACTACCAATATCTTTAAACCGTTGTGCATCAGGATAAAGGCGAGGGAGGGAATCAGTATAGAAAACCTCTTGATCAACATTCTGTTTCAGCCATTGCACCAAAAACTTGAGGTCTTCTTCACTAGGGGTTTCACCAATAACCGTAAAATTATCCCCAAAACAAATTGCTGCACCTTGAGCACTGGTCAAGTCCAGTAAATTGGGGTCATGCTTAACTAAGCCATCAATAAAGTTTTCTTCTTGGGACATATACTCAATCAATATTGATTGAATATAGGACAACTTCATCTGATAGTCATAGTCTTCCGTCTCTTCTCGGGCTGAAATTTCTGAGAATATCACTCGTCCTAAAAACTCGCAAGCTTTGCGCAACTCATAGGATACATATTTAGGGGTTTGATGATGACAAGCAATAAGTCCCCAGAGTTTTTTATCTTTAATTAGTGAAATCGTCAAAGACGCCCCAACTCCCATATTGTGGAGGTACTTGATATGACAGGGAGAAGCACTTCTGAGAATCGATAATGTTAAATCAAGGGGACGATTGGTGATCGGGTTATCGGTAGGAAAAATCTCAACAGGTTGGGAATGGGCATCTGGGATTAAGCGGATCCAATTGGAACAGAATAATCGTCTGGCTGGTTTAGGAATATCCGATTCTGGATAGTGTAAGCCTAGGTAAGATTCCAGACTGTCTAGTTTTTCTTCTGCAATAACGGCTCCATGGTCATCATCTTCAAATTTATATAGCATTACCCGGTCAAACCCAGTGACCTTTCGCACCTCTTTGACGATGATTTGACAAAAATCCCGAAGATTTGAAGTTTGTTGGAGCTGGTTGATGGAGGCTCTTGCTAGATGATAAAAGCTTAAAAATGGGATAGTTTCCCGGGAAACTGCTGGTTCTAATTCCAGAATCAGACAGCCATCTGAGTTACGATGAAACACACCATCAAATACTGCGTAATCATCCCCTTTTTTCCTCGCCCAAATTTTAGTAGGATTGATCAGGTCTAGATTTTCCTCAGATAACCCAGCTTTAATCCTTTCCACTTGGAATGGGTCAAGTACATCTTCTAGGGTTTTTTCTAGCATCGCTTCGGCAGGGATTCCCAAAACCCTAGAGGTATTGTTGCTAACTTGTAAGATTTTCAGCTCAGGCTCTTCCAGTACCAACAGTCCCCCATGAGGCTGAATTTGACCAATTACATGAATCGGTTCGTGATCCAAGTTGGTTTGTTGTGCTGGTAAATTTATTCCTAGCATAATTCTCCGACCTTAACCCAGGATTATCAACAGTTATACGACCTCTAAAAGGAGGTCTCACCAATTCTAGATATCATTATTAATACTATTCCTAATACTATTTAGTTTTTTCCTTGTGAATCTTTAACCGAACTTACCTATGACTACCTAGTATTTTTAAGTATATCCCAGTAAGTCAAGGATTAGGTCTAGAGTAATTTTTAAAAAAATATTAAATTTTTTTGGTATTACCTTGAGATATTCTGCTATTTATGGGATTTTGCTTACCATCAATGGGAATGTTAGGCTTGCTTATAAAAAAATATTAATAATAATACGTAAAAACTCAATACTTAATAATTTAACTTAACAAAAGATAGTAACTTATGATAGACAAACGTAAACCCAAATCAGGTTGCTACACATCACTTGCATCTCCCCATCTCCCCATCTCCCCATCTCCC
>WTKN01000357.1 GCA_011524395.1 Moorena sp. SS36440bin_2 | reverse complement strand
TTTTATTCTTGGGCAACTCTGGTGAGGGAAAGTCAACGATTGCTGCAGCATTGCAAAAGCAAGGATATGCAGTTGTTGCCGATGATATAGCTCCAGTGAGCTGGGAGGAGGGAAAGCCTATGCTTGCCCCTGGATTTCCTCAAATTAAGATCAGTCCGGAGGTAGCAGAAGTACTGGGTTATGATTGGGAGTCCCTGTGGCAGTTGCATCCAAAGTTAGAAAAGCGGGGTTTGCGGTTAGGACGAAATTTTCCCCAAAGATCGTTACCGATTAGTCGGATTTATCTGTTGGCTTCTGGATCCGAGGTAAAATGTGAGCCGATGAAAAAGCCAGCAAAACTAATAGCTTTAATGCAGCATTCGGAGTTGATGAAGTTATTTAGTTCTGGGGAAGTGATGCAGTTTGAAAGCTGTGCTAGTCTTGCTCAATCTTGCCAAGTGATTTGTTTACGGCGGCCTCGCAACTTGAGCTTCTTATCAAAGTTGGTAGAGGTCGTGGAAGAAGATGTTGATGGTTCTTTACTGCTGACAAATAAGAGTTGTTTGGCTTGTTGAATTCTTCAAACAAAAGGAATTAATCAGATGAAACAGGAATGGAATACCCCAAAGCTAAAAACTTATGGTTCAGTTGAAGAGGTGACGGCAGTAGGTGTTAAGGATATGGGGAATGGCGTAGTCGGAGCTATAAAGATTGGTAAGTTTCTCTTGCCTAAGGGATTGAGTCTGTTTGCGAGTCTTCATATTTGACACTGGATTTTGATTATTTCTAAGATAATTTATATCAATGGCTCATAATAAATACGTCATTGATATAAAGAGATTAAATATAAAAATTAGTGCGTCATTTAGCAATATATTATTAGATAGCAATTCTACGACTTGTGAGGTACAAATTTTTGAGGTGCGACCCGTGGCGAATTAAATTCGCCTAGCGTGATTTGCGCGGTCTTGGGGGTTCCCCCCATGAGCGACTGCATCAAGACAAGGAAAGCGCACCTAAGGTTTTAGGGAGCAGGGATCAGCGATGCATCGCTACTCCCTACTCCCTGTTCCCAGATCCGCTGTTCCCTTTGGAAAATAACAATTAACAAACTTCCAACAGCACATCCTGATGCATCCTTGCCCGGTCTACCAATGACTGAATTTGGTCTTTAGTCAATGGTTCACCATTAGCATAGTGTTCTAGCCAGGTTTTACTAATCACATTTGGGTCATCTGGTAAACTAGCAACATCCCATCCAGGTAAATCCAGTTGCTCCATCAAGTAGTTAACTTTAGGGTCATAACTGAGGGCAAAACATCGACATTCTTCCGCTGCTGCCATAATCAAACTGTGGTAGCGCATCCCAATCGCCATTTCCACCCCCCGAAATAATCCTTTCAATTCTCTAGGGTCTTCTATACAAAAGATCTGATGGGGACCGGTTAACTCAGACGCAATAGATTGGGCAATGGTCAAATCTCGGGAAGCTTGGAAAGGGACTAATAAAATACAGGTTTGTGTCGCTTTCTGAAAATCTACTAAGGCATGGGTCAGATTATTCAGGCGTTTGGGGGTTAGGCTAGAATGCGATCGCAAAGTAACTGCTACTCTTGGTGCTGGTAAATCCCACAATCCTCGTACAGGTTTGGAGTCTAATGCCCAAACTGGATCGGGAGCCATAATAAAGGGAATTTCCCAATCCGCTAACAGTGTCGCTGATCCATAATCCCTGACACTAACTGCTGTACATCCGGTGAACGACCGCTGGGCTAGGGAACTAATCAGCCGACGCTTAATTGGACCAACCCCCTGGGCCCAAGCAATGGTTTTCAGACCCATCCTTTGAGCTAATCCCATTAAACCACAGTAGTAGAGAGGACTAGCGGCACTAGTCACATCTTGGATTAAACTACCACCCCCCCAGATGAATAGTTCTGAAAGGCGCATAGCCTTGAGCACTGGTAGGGTAGACATGCGATCGCAACTTTCCACTCCATAGCGCTGACGAGTTTGAGTGGGGTTGCCGGAAAGGACTATCGGCTTCACTGACTTTGGTAGCATTTGCAGCAGTGACGCTAACAATGCTTCATCGCCACCGTTGCCCTTGCCGTAATATCCACATAAAACTGCTTTGACTTGCTTCATGCCTTCAACTCGTCTTGCCTACTACTCCCTATATTCCCATCCGTTAGATCCGTTAACCCATCAATTGCCCCTAATTGCCCCTTAATGCATCCTATCAATAGTACGATATTGAATGGCTTCAGCAACATGTTCGGTTTTAAGGTCATCATTACCACTCAGGTCGGCAATGGTACGGGCAACTTTGAGAATACGGTCGGTGCCTCTAGCAGAAAGACCAAGTTTGCGAATAGCGCTTTCTAATACATTACGGGAAGTATCATCTAATTGACAGAATCGACGTAGATGATAGCTTTGCATCTGAGCATTGCAATGAAGAGTCGGTTCAGTTTGGAAGCGCTCACGAGTGCGATCGCGTGCGACTTGGACTCGTGAGCGCACCGGTGCTGATTCTTCTCCTGTAGACTGTCTAGTGATTTCTTCAGGTTTAAGCCGATTGACCGCTACTTGTAAATCAATGCGATCCATTAATGGTCCTGATAGCTTGGACCAATATTGTTCTCGTTGGCGAGGGGAACAGCTGCAGGCTTGGATCGGGTCACCAAAGTATCCACAGGGACAGGGATTGGTACTAGCGACTAAGGTAAACTGAGCAGGAAACTGTACCGATTGGCGGGTGCGGGAAATAGTGACTTGTCCGTCTTCCAAAGGTTGGCGTAGGAACTCTAGGACATTGCGCTTGAATTCTGTCAACTCGTCTAAAAATAGAACTCCCCGGTGGGCTAAGGAAATTTCTCCCGGTTTCGGAAAACTACCACCACCCACAAGAGATGGACCAGAGGCGGAATGATGGGGACTGCGAAAAGGGCGATCGCAGATCAGTTTGCCGCGATTTTTCAATAAGCCAGCAACAGAATAAATTTGAGTGACCTCCAAAGCTTCAGGAAAACTCAACGGTGGCAAAATTCCCGGTAATCGTCGCGCCAACATGGTTTTACCACTGCCAGGAGGACCAACAAAGATTAAATTATGTCCCCCAGCCGCAGCAATTTCTAAAGCTCGACGCCCATGAGCCTGACCTTTAACATCCGTTAAATCCGGTGCAGTAGACTGATAAACTTGCAACTCCCCCACGCTATCAATCTCTACCGGTGAGTAGCGGTTTGGCTGGTCAAGGAAATCAGCAACATCGGATAGGTGCTCAAATCCATAAACAGTGATGCCATTCACCACTGCAGCTTCTGTAGCATTGTCAGCAGGAACCACTAACCCAGTAATTCCCATTTGCTTTGCTGCCGCAGCAATTGGAAGAACACCAGCTACAGGTCGCAAACTGCCATCAAGAGACACTTCTCCGAGAAATAGGTGGTCTCCCAATAACTGAGGATTTAACTGTTCCGATGCCGCTAAAATCCCGACACTGATCGGTAAATCAAAACTAGGACCTTCTTTCCGTAAGTCAGCCGGGGCCAGGTTAATCACAATTTTGCGCATCGGAAAGGCAAAACCAGCATTTTTCAGTGCTGCTTTCACCCGTTCTCGGGACTCTTGGACAGCGGTATCCGGTAAACCAACGACTACAATTCCCGGTAAGCCACCGGACACATCTACTTCAACCCCTACTTTTACAGCATCAATGCCGATAATTGAACCACTCCAAACCCTAGCCAGCATAGTGTTAGCCTGATACGTGTTTTGGGACAAGAAAAAAAAAGAAGGGGAGAGTAGGAAAACTCCCCATCTCCCCATTACCAGTCTCACTTTTTCCTACGTTTCTCTTTTTAGAAACCTTCACTTAAAGGCAAGTATAGTGCTTATCGCCTGGACAGTTTAACCGGGAAATTACATAAATCAAGAGTACTGATCCCCTTTCCATAAAAGGGATGGAAACTAGTATTTTCGGGGAATCGGTAATCGGGAATCGGGAATCGGTAATCTTACGAGCATTAGCCATTAGCAATTACCTATTACCAAAAATCCAGGGACTACTTGGGAAGAGATTAATCGAACTTGAGGTTACAGATAGTTTTACCAAAAAATTTGGGTAATCGCGCCCCGTCCTTACAGGACGGCTTTTTTTTGTTCGCAACTGAAGGCTCCAAAGGAGCATCTATGTATTGACAGTTTTATCGCACCGTGTTAAATTAAAATAATAACAAAAAAATAACTAATGTTCTAGATAAACATGATCAAAGAATAAGTAGACAGTGTAAAAAACATGTTTTGAGATAATCATGTTGCACAATCAAGTCTAACGATTTGGACGTCTATGAAAGTCTAAGATCAAAAAAATGTTCATCTAAATTTGTTATGTAAATTTGTTATCTATTTTAGGTACGGTGGGGCACACCGAAACCTAGGTCATAGATCAAATACGCTTGGGTCGAGGAGACCTCTATTTTTCCTGGTTCCGGCAAGGGATAACAAGTCACCCCGTGGAAGCAAGAATCCCCGTCCTTCCAGGGCGGGGAGTGTCAAAGGAACAATGTCCTACTGTAGGAATTGATATGATTCGCCGTATCTTGCGCCAGGA
>WTKN01000104.1 GCA_011524395.1 Moorena sp. SS36440bin_2 | reverse complement strand
GTGAGGGCTGATGGGGCTTCAAGGAATGTTCACGAAATATTTCGCCAACAGCATCGGGACGGGGGAGGCCTGATTTTCTCGGTAGCTTAAGACAATCGGTCCCGTAACGCACCACCAAAACAAACAGCTTTTAGCAAATGCAGCCAGAGGCAAGAGGAAAAAGAGCAAAAAGTTAGTAAGAAGGAGGCGCGCGGAGATGGCGCGCGGAGTCTGGGGAGATGGCCATCTGGCCATCTCCCCAGCCACCTTTACAATTCCTATGTAATTTAGATGTATAGCAATTCTTATAGCAACTTTACGAGTTGTGAGGTACAAAAAATTGGGGTTTAGGGACTTCGGATCAGGGAGCAGGCAACAGGTAAAACATAATAATTAAAGGGATACGCTGCATTAAAACAGGGAATCAATGTCAAATAATACTGTACCTCATTAATCCTATAAAAAATATATAATTTATCGTGCTAATAAGGTACACAAAATTTTCTCTGCTCCCTGCTCCCTGCTCCCTGCTCCCTATTCCCCACTCCCTACTCCCTCTTCCATGGAAGAGCCATGAACAGACTCCCATGCTCTCCAAATTACCAATCCCAGTAAAATCGTTGTACTACCGACAATTACCGGACTGCGAGGAAACTGAACATAGACTAAAGCTAAACTGCCAACCCATAAGGTTAAGGCGTAAATCAGTAACACCGTTAGTCGATGAGACAAACCTGCTTTTAATAAACGATGATGGAGATGCCGTTGATCCGCCTGGAAAGGTGAGCTACCATGATATAATCTCAGAATAATCACCGCAGACATATCTAAAAGGGGTACGGCCAAGACCAGCAAAGGTAAGAGCACTGTTGTCCCTACGGCACCCTTCACCAATGCCATCACACTGAGGCTAGCCACAGTAAAACCGATGAAGTAGGAGCCACCATCTCCCATAAAAATTTGGGCTGGATTGAAGTTATAGTACAAAAATCCTAATAAACTCCCTACTAATGCGGCACTAATTAGTGCTGTCTCGGTTTCGCCCATGAACAAACTGAGGAGAAAAATCATCACCCCAGCAATCCCAGCCACTCCTGAAGCCAAGCCATCCAGTCCATCAATCCAGTTTATGGCGTTGACAACCCCTGTTAGCCAAAAGACCGTAAGAGGTAAGCTCAGCCATCCTAAGTGTAATATTCCCAGTCCTGGCAGACTGACAACGCTAATCTCCAGCCCCATTTCCCAAGCGACACTAGCAACGACTGCTTGCAGTAATAAGCGCGTTAAGGGCGATAAACTCACCAAGTCGTCAGTGACGCCAATCAAGAAAAAGCAGAAACTGCCGAGAACAACTGCCCAAACCTCTGAAGAAACGCCAGGGGGAAAATCAGCCAACCCTCCTAGACTCCATACTAAAAACAGAGCCAGTAAGGTGCCAGCAGCAATAGAAATTCCCCCTAAACGCACCATTGGTTGTCGATGCACTTTCCGCTCGGCTGGTAAATCCGTGTACTGATACTTAATTGCAGCCCCTTTAACTATCGGAATAGTATTGAAAACAATTAAAGCTGCAACAATGAAGGCAACTACATAATATCCAAAGGAAACCATGGTGCAATGGCGTAAGAATTACCAGCTCTGAGAACTAAGATTTACTGATTTACAGGCAACTGACTTGGGTCCGGAAGGGCTCGTAAAAGGTCATTGCCCTGGATTAGTAAAGCTCCCAACTCTGAACAATTAGTCGCGAAACAATTTTCTATCGCCACAGAAGTGGTTTGAAGCTGGTTGTAGACACCAGTATATTGCGCGAAGGCAGGCCCCAAAGTTTGTTGGGCGCGGGCAGCATTGCGATTCTGGACAAATCCCCGGGCAGCTTTAAGCACGGCAATGCGTCCGATAGCTTCTGCCACATTTGGCCCATTATCATTAGCTTGGGCAGGCAAAATTGAAGTCGATGCCATCGCCAAAGCAGTGATTGTCATAACACTGGCAGTTTTAATGTTAATTGAGGGTATGAGTTTCATGATTTACCTCTGTGAATTTACCTCGGTGTAACCGATTAGCTTGCCTTAACGGCAGTTGAGACCTAAACCAGAATCTTAGAAAATCAGATCCAACAGAGAGATAACATCCCCCACTGAGCCACCAACACCCAACGTAAAACGGGCTCTGTCCCCTGCACCAGCAATATCTCTGATGGCGGGAGTAAGTACGATAGGGATATTTTTAAACGGGGCAATGGATGCACCGATAGCTAAATCTTGTCCCGTCCACTCCGTAATTACACTGAGCCACGGGAGCACTCCCACACCTATACCACCAAAGACACCAATACCACTTTCTTGATTTAATACTTTTTCTTCACTGCGAAACCGACCTGTACCAGCTCCGACCGTGACGACTGCCACACCAAAAGGGTCACTAGGGTTAGCTCTGAGAGGAAGCACCTTGGTCACGGCTCCGTAGTAGCTATTCTCGAAATCATTAAATTCAGCGCTATCATTAGCACCTTCCGGTAATCGTCCGATGTTAATGATTCCTTCTCCTCCTAAAGCAACACCCCATCCCGGCTCAAATTTACTGTGTATTTTGGCACTAAAACCTCCACTACCCAAGGGTCGGCTACCACCAAAACTAGCTACTGTATAGGATAACTGTGCTCCCACTGATTCCGTCGCGTCCCCAACACCAAAGCCAAATCCTAAGGCTCCATCCAAACCACCTCCGATTAAACCACCCGTACCACCGCTATAGCGAGCAGGAGCTTGAAAACCAAACCCTACAAAACCGTTGTACTTGTCAGCCCCAAATCCCGAGGGATTGGCAAGGCTAAACCCTGGAGAAACTGTACGAGGCTTAGGTGACTCAGTTTGTAATCGGTATAACTCTAGTTTCTTTCTGAACTCGCGGAGTTTCTCTTCATTTTCTGGCGAAATTGTAGAAGGGTTTGGAGATTCAGAGGAGTCAGTGGCGTCACTAGATTGAGAAACTAGTGTGCTCGATAGTGATCGTCTGGTTTTGTTCAAGCCCCCTAAATTCCCTAACTTTGGAGGAATTTCAGAGTTTTGTTTCCCCCAGTGAGCAATCCCTCCCTGGGGGGCTAGGGGGGCGGAATCATACCCAGAATGACCAACGCCAGAAAAACTGCTTTTAGTAGAGGTTAATCTTCCTTGAGTTATAGCAGTTTCAGTGGTTACCTTGGGAACTGAGTTAACTGGATAATTAACTGGATAATTAACTGGATAATGAAGCTGATTACCAGCAACTAGTCCCGCTCCCAAAACTGGAGTTCCTACCTTAGATATGGCACCGAAAGGCTTAACTGGTTCTGGACTAGTTTTAATCTCACGGTTAGTAGTACTGAGCCCTACAGGAGTTGCTCCCAGCAGTACCTTTACTGATGGACTCTTAACAGTAGGATTAACAGTAGAAACGGAGGTTCCTAAATCCTTGTAGTTAGAGTATGAATTAGAGGCAGCGCGGTCTTGGGAGTTCCCGACCTGAGGGACTGCCGCAGTTGCTGGAGCTTGACCCCCGATAAACCAGGGAGTGAACACCGCAAAACTGTAGGTTGCAAGTTTGGAAATGTGAATCATGCCTTAAGCTGACTCTGAATTTGAGTGTCAGTCCGTAACGTTTAAATAATATAGGTGTGGTATAGCGTACTCCCAGATCAATGATGCAGGAATTATGGTAATATGCACTCAAAACTTGTTAATAAATCAAAGCCAATTAGTTAGTGACTACAGCAATATAGTTTCTCTTATTAGCTGATCAATAATCAACTCGATTTAGTTCTCGTATCACTTCTACTAACGTTATAAATAACATCAGGAATAATTCCAAGTCTTTATTTATTTGATTTGAAGATATTTTTCAAGAAACTATTATTATTGATGGAATTAATATATGTTTAATTTATAAATTAGTGAAGATAAAAATTACTAAACTTTAGGGAGTCAGAAGTCAGAAGTCAGAAGTCAGAAGTCAGAAGTCAGAAGTGGGAAGTCAGAAGTCAGAAGTCAGGAGTCGGGGTAACAAACTTGAATATATCTCATAAGTATGGAAAACACTATATTTATTTGAACGCTATCAAATA
The DNA here is from genome assembly GCA_011524395.1 of Moorena sp. SS36440bin_2. Lineage (GTDB taxonomy): Bacteria > Cyanobacteriota > Cyanobacteriia > Cyanobacteriales > Coleofasciculaceae > Moorena. Next base: position 529 of record WTKN01000104.1, on the reverse strand, counting down.
AAAAACAGGGAGCAGGGAGTAGAGACTAAAGCCCTAGGCCACGCTACGCAAATGGAACAGGAATGCATCGCAAAAAATCAGCAATTTCGCTTACTCGTCATGAAAATTGCTATACAGCGTTTTTTCTCACTATTAGGTAAACAAAATTTTTTCACTATTGCCTATTGCCTATTGCCTATTGCCTATTGCCTACTCCCTGCTCCCTGCTCCGAAGTCCCTGCTCCGAAGTCCCTGCTCCCTATTCCCAGATCCGCTGTTCCCTGTTCCAGAAGAATCCTGTAGGGAATAATCCTGATAACTACCCTAAGACCAGTATTAAGGATAGAGGTCTATTAACTTAGTCTATTAAGTTAGTTCCTTGTGGGAGATTTTTAGGGGCTGATGCCCTGGGCCAAGGGAAGGTAACATGTCAAATTTGTAATTAGGTACATAGATCCCCCCTAACCCCCCTTAAAAAAGGGGGGAATTAGATTGAAAAGTCCCCCTTATTAAGGGGGATAATGGGGGATCTGAATCAGGGATTAACAAA
>WTKN01000093.1 GCA_011524395.1 Moorena sp. SS36440bin_2 | reverse complement strand
AAGTAAATCAAGATCTAGACCCTTTTCAGCGACCCGTTCAGTGTGAAATTTTAGCCCCTAATGCTCCTGAACAAAATCCGGTTGAAGATATTTGGTTAAAAGCTAAAAATTTCTTGAGAAAATTTTGGTATAAATTACGGTCATTTGTCTTGGTAAAGTGGTTATTTACTTTTTTTATTCAAAGAGAAGTGTTTGAGTTAAAAAAAATTAATAAGTATGGTGTTTTTCAAAAAAAAATAGAGGTAATAAACCCTTAATTAAGGCAGAGTTTTTTTGACGAATCATTTAGGACTGCTATAGATGTTCGGCATTAGTAGGATTGGATAATAAATATAGTGTTTCTTGCCAAGAATTAAATTCATCTAAAGACATTAAAACAGCTTGTTTTCCTTGATCATTACATACAATAGTTGGTTCCACGTCAAGAATGACCCGCTCAATTAGTTCATCTAATTGTTCTTTGGCTTGATTACTCGTAATTGCTTTCATTTTTAACTACTCAGAGTTGTATATACTATAAAGTAACATATACGATAGCACAGAGCTATAGATTCTCTTTGAGTCCTGGTGTGGCTCTGTGGTTCTTTCTTATGAAATCCTAACATATTGCCGTAGTAGTGTAATTTCATGCCTTATTGTTTGTTTAGCCTAATCAAAAGTTTTTCAGCTAATACCTGAACGTGAGGTTCACTAAGCATGGTAGTATGGTTTCCAGGAACAGCCTCAACAGCAACTGGTTGGCTAGAAAACTGGTTCCATCCCCAAGTTGGATCCGTGGGAATTTCACCAAGCATTCCCAATTCATCCTGATAAACTTCCCTGGTGCGGAACAGGGTAATCCGACCTTGATAACCTCCTTGTGGGAGATAACTCATAAAAGCCAATTCGTCAGCTTTAATAGTTTGGACAATCCCACGCACTCGTTCAATTCCTGAATTAGGCGGCAGCAGATTGACGGTTTCCATCTGTTGTTTGAGATGGTTTAATTGCGCTAATGGAGTTAGAGGTTTGAGGGTTTCATAGGAAATATCGAGATTTTTCCCAGATAACATTTCGAGGATATGGGCAATATTGGTCAACCATCGGGCATCGTCCCAATCTAGCTGTTTTGGGGTGTTACCAGGAAGTCGGGCGGGAAGGTCAAATAGGGCGAGTAGGGCGACCGTTTCTCCCAACTGTTGTAGTTGTTGTGCCATTTCAAAAGCAACCATAACCCCAAAGGAATGACCTGCGAGGAAGTACGGACCAGAGGGTTGAAGGGATTGGATGGCTTGGAGGTAGTAGGCGGCTACCTCTTCAACACTACCAAAGGGTTCCGACACCCCATCTAAGCTGGGGGGTTGTAAGGCGTAAAAAGGTTGGTCATTTCCCAGATGACGGGCGAGTTGGTGGAAGTACACCACATTGCCACCGGAACCAGGCATACAAAAAAACGGTGGGTGGTTTCCAAGGGGTTGAATGGCAACTAAGCCAGACCAAGACTGAGTATCAGTGTTTTGGCCGAGTAGAATGGCTAATTGTTCTACGGTAGCGCCTTGGAAAAGGGCGGCTAAAGATAGATTTTTGCCAAATTCTTTCTCAATGTTAGCCATCAGACGCACTGCTAACAGAGAATGACCACCGAGGTCAAAGAAGTTATCTCGGACTCCGATGGCAGAAACACCGAGAATCTCTGACCAAATTTGGGCTAGTTGTAATTCCAGAGAGTCGCGGGGAGCAATAAAACTGGTTTCCCGAACCAAACTTGAAGCATCGGGGATAGGTAAGCCACGACGGTTGACTTTGCCGTTAGGAGTCAGGGGCATTGCTTCGAGAAGGACAAAAGCGGCAGGAATCATGTACTCGGGTAGCTTAGTCTTGAGGAAAGAACGCAAATCATTGATCGTAGTTTTTGCGTCATTAGTAGTTAAATAAGCAACTAGACGTTTGTCTCCTGGAATGTCTTCGCAGGCAATGACTACAGCTTCTCGCACCTTGGAATGTTGGGCAAGTACTGCTTCAATTTCTCCGAGTTCGATCCGGAAACCTCGAATTTTTACTTGATGATCAATACGTCCAATAAACTCGATATTTCCATCGGGTAAATAACGAGCTAAATCCCCGGTTTTGTAGAGGCGAGAACCTGGTTTATTGCTAAACGGGTTAGGGATAAACTTTTGCTCTGTCAGTTCGGGACGGTTGAGATAACCTCGCGCTAAACCCGCACCACCAATATGCAGTTCTCCGGGTACACCAATGGGTACGGGTTGGAGATATTTGTCTAGGATATAGATAACAGTATTAGCGATTGGACGACCAATGGCAGGTAATACAGATTCAGTAGATGCAACTAGTCCAGAAGTCGTCACTACAGTATTTTCAGTCGGTCCGTAGTTGTTGATCAACTCAAATGGAATAGAATCCTTGGGAAAGCGAGAAAGTCGGTCTCCACCGGTTAACATCGTTCGCAAAGCAATATTTTCTGTCCAATCCAAAGCCAGCAACTTTTCTGCTAGTGGTGTAGGTATAAAAGTAATAGTTATTTGCTTTAACACGAGCCAATCGCGCAGCTTTTCTGGATTGAGGATCGTCTCAGCTTTCACCAGATAAATAGTGCTTCCTGCTGTTAAGTATGGCCACAATTCCCAGACGGAAGCATCAAAAGCGGTTCCGGCTAGTTGAGTCGAACGGTCTGATGAAGAGATTGCAAAATCTCTTGGATGCCAAGAAACTAAGTTGACCAGTCCAGAGTGAGGAATTAAAACCCCTTTAGGTTTGCCTGTTGACCCTGAGGTATAAATGACATAAGCTAAGTTGTCAGCTCTTACCCGTTCGACAGGGTTCTGTTGACCTAATGATGCAATAACATCCCAATCGGAATCCAACAAAACCAGCTTCCCAACACTTGAGGGGAGTTCCTCAACCAACTTAGATTGTGTTAACAAAACTGGCACTGAGGAATCTTCCAGCATATAGGCAATACGTTCGGTAGGATAATTAGGGTCTAATGGCACATAAGCACCACCAGCTTTAAGAATGCCCAACAATCCCACCACCATCTCAACAGAACGTTCGACACAGATACCCACTAATACCTCTGGTCCAACCCCCAGAGTTTGCAAATAATGTGCCAGTTGATTAGCTTGACAATTTAACTCGTGATAAGTTAATTTTTGCTCTTCAAATACTACGGCCACTGCATCCGGTGTTCTTTCTACTTGTTCTTCAAACAACTGATGAATGCACTTATCCTGGGGATAGTCAACCTGAGTATTATTCCATTCCACTAACAGTTTATGACGCTCTTTTTCCGTTAACAGAGGTAATTCATAAATGCTTTGCTTGGGATTGATAACAATTCCCTCTAGCAAAGTATTCAAATGCCCGCTCATTCGCTTAATTGTTGTGGCATCAAACAAATCAGTGTTGTATTCAGTCAGAAGAACCATTCCCTCCGATTCTTCCTCTAAGAGATAGAAAGTTATGTCAAACTTAGAAATCTGAGGATCTACCTCAAAGTAAAACGCTTTCCATCCTAACTTGTCTTCCGTTACTAGAGCTGAATCGATGGTAAAAGCCACCTGAAACAGGGGATTTTGGTTGACTTGGTAATCGGGATGAAGGGCTTCTACCACCTTCTGGAACGGCACATCTTGATGGGAGTAAGCTGATAAACAGACATTCCGGACTCGCTTTAACAGTTCGCAGAAACTAGGGTTGCCGCTGAGGTCACTACGCAAGACTAAAGCATTGAGAAAGTTTCCAATGATTCCTTCTAATTCCGGTCGATCCCGTTGGGAAATAACAGTACCCAGAACAATATCTTCCTGGGTCGAATAGCGATAAAGCAAAACTTTGATTGCTGTCGCGAAGGTCACAAATAAGGTAACACTTTCTTGACGGCTAAGAGTTTTGAGCTTTTCGATTAACTCAAAGGGCAGTCGGTGACGAAGAAATGAACCAGCAAAAGTCGTTTGTGGAGTGCGAGGACGGTCAGTGGGAAGTTTTAACTGGGGTAAATTTTCTAGTTGTTTCTGCCAGTAGGCAAGCTGATGGGAGAGAACTTCTCTATGTAACCGCTGGCGTTGCCAAACCGCAAAATCGGCATATTGTATGGGTAATTCTGGCAGAGGTGACGGTAAACCTTGACAAAATGCCGTATAAATAATTTCTAATTCCTGGATAATATGCACAAATGATTCGGCATCTATAACACTGTGATGAATAGCGAAGTAGAGCCGATAATTGTCTAAAGTAAGCTGAATCAGAGTAGCTCGCAGCAAGGGGCCTCGGGTGAGGTCAAATCCTTGGCGAAGCTGTTCGGTGGCAATACGCACCGCTTCTGTTTCTCGTTTTGTTTCTGAGCATTCTCGCAAATCGACAATCGGTAAAGCAAATGCAGATGGTGGCTGAATTTCCTGGCACAGTTGACCATTAAAGACTCGATAGGTCGTCCGCAGAATTTCGTGACGGCGGATGAGTTCCGTCAGACTTTCTTCCCATGCAGGAATATTGATATCTCCACCTAGATGAATGCTCAAGCTTTCGTTGTAAACTGGTTCTTCTGGCGTTAACTGGTTCAGGACTTACGCAACTGGCACAGTGGATAGCTTAATATAGTACTTTAGTACTATA
>WTKN01000268.1 GCA_011524395.1 Moorena sp. SS36440bin_2 | reverse complement strand
ACTAATCACTAATCACTAATCACTAATCACTAATCACTAATGACTTTTTTGATCTGTAACCCGCTTGAGGTACAACTGGCTAATGCCATAAAGCAGGAAGGTGATGCCCAGAATACCTAAAGCTAGGAACCACCAGTTTCGTTGGAGGAAGAACGATGCTTTACTGAGGGCGGAGGTTTTTTCAATGCGCTTCTTAGAACGGGCTAGTTCAAAGAACTCTAGCTTATAGGCATCGGGGTCATAACCAGCAGGGTCTTGTTGATAACTACTAACTAAAGCCGTATCCTTCTGCAACTGGTAGAACCAAGAATCTTTAGTAAGAATCTGCCGCACCCGGTCTAAGCCATTTTCCGTTTGACCACTCAAAGCCAAAAGTACCCGCTGATTGTTATAGGGAGACATGATTTCTTTAATTACCCCTTCACTATCGGGTAGAGTCTGGACACTAGCTTCACCCCACTGACGTCCTAGAGCATTACTCAAACGCAAACCACTTGACTCAAATACCTCTGGAAAGGGAAATTCCTCCCTGGTACCAATTCCGATTAGATTGCGCTTGCTCCTGATCTGATCAGGCAATTGTTCAATGGTGTAAACATCCAGCTGTACTGAATCTGCCTTACTCAGACGTCCTAAACGTTCACTCATAGCAAGGAGGGTGAGCAGATCGGTATCAGATGGTGTCTCTGACAACACGATCGCTGTATTGGACAAATCTTGAGGAGCTGCAAATGGGTAACCTGCTTGCAACAGTTCTAGATTAGGTAGTTGAACTGACGTCTCCCGATTAACTTTGAAGCTGGTCTCAGCATGAACCGTACCGGTTAGTTGTTGGTCGGTGATTTTACCACACTCCTCTGGTTCCCTGGGGTTCAGCCGGAAAGCGACTTTGATTTTAGAGGTGGGTTTAATCAGATTGGCAGGAAGATCAACTTGAAGGGTTTCTCGCTGTGAGCCATCCCTCTTAGTCAAGCGTTTACCACCAATAAGTACATCATCTAGTAAGACTTCTACAGCAGAGGTTCGAGGATTGACCTGGGGACCATAGCTGTAAACTAAATTCATGGAACTGCCCCGTTTAAACCGATCATCCGGTAAGGCACGAAAATCAAACTCTACCGGTGGTGCTCCACTGCCTCGCACCGTCACATCCTTAAAGGGTTTACCATTGGCCTGAGTAGCGATGTCTTCTAGAGTAAAGGAATTTTCTTCTGGCAAATAACCAGGCCAATTTCGGGAGGATGGTATTGGTACATCCCGAACCTGATCCACGAAAATTAATTGACCTGTGCCAAGTTTACTCGTATCTGGCTGTACTAAAAACTGGGCAGCCTTTTTCACCCCATCTGGGCCATTGCCAGTCACCACCAAGACCGGGTTACCGCCATCATTGACGGTGGTTAGTGCTAGCACACCGACATCATCGGGTAAGGGAATTTGATTCCCATCTAAAATTTGATTCCCGGAGAAGGTAAAGGGCAGTGCTAAAGACTTCAACATCGGTTGATCCCCAGGAGTCCCAATCACAACTAAACTATCGCCCCACTCTAATTCGTCGATAGTCTCTACCAAACGGGTGGTAATGGGACGGAAGTCAGCCAACCTACCTAGGGAAGCCTGTAAACGAGGGGCAGCAGTCAACCAAGATTCTAAGGAATCCACGGATCGGGTCTGGACATTCCCCTTCGGCAGCATATAAGCCATGCGATTGGCATCTAAGCTGAGTTGATCAAAGAAAGGATAAGGATAGCGACTGAAGTTTAGGGGAATAGGTTCAACTTGGTATTGGAAGATTAATTTTGAATCTGGCAAAACCTCAGTCCACAACGTGGGATCCCCTCCATCCGTACACCCCTTGGTGTTGTGTTGCTGGGCTACTAGGGAAAGTTCATTGTAGTCCTGGATCAGGGTCGTTGGGATAGCAAACATGACGTTAGCCACCTGAGACTGCTTGCGGTTGAGAGGGACACTGGCCACACTGGTGCCATTAATCCGCAAGGTCAGGTTAGAGCGATTTGCCATCAGGGCTGGTGAATGCTGGAAGCGGATTAAGGCTTTGGCGGTTTTTATATCCCAACCCCGAGGACGGGTAAAGCCCAGTCTTGCTTCTGAATAAACCCCCCGCATCCGGAGGCGATTGCCTACAATCGGAGAGCGGTTAAATTGCAAGATGTACTCACTTAATGGGATATTCGGCGTAGATGCAATTGGATTTGGAGTAGATTGGGGCTGTGAACGAGGTCGGGACTGGGAACGGGATTGGGTCCGCCGTGGCTGAGATCGGGCAGCTGGCCGAGGTCGGGCGGGAGCAACCCTGGCTGGGGCTGGATTAGAGCGTCTTCGTGGTGCCGCTGCCGGAGCAGCTTTTGGTCTAGGTCGGGCAGCTGGCCGAGGACGAGGACGAGGTTTAGGTTTGTAGACTGGAGCCTGAGTGGGGGTTTTGGGTAAGGTGTATTTCTGGATGAACTGGTCTTCCTGTCTTCTGAGGTTACCCTCCCCTTGAGCTCTGGTGAGGGTAGTACCGATGCCTAGGGTTAAGACCATGCTTGCACATAGCAGCAACAAGGATAATCTAGGACCATAAAGAGCACGTCGTTGATGATTAGTCGTAGGATCTTGGGATTGCGAGCGGCGAAACAAGAATTTCATAATTGTAATAATAAATAATACTAGGAGAATACTAAGAGAATCATTAGTTTATCAAGATAAGTTGTATTGCTTAGGCTTAACTTTAACGATTGAGACCATTTTTGTTACCTGTATCACCTGATTGATGGCTATAGATTGATCGGTATAGTTATCGGTATAGATTGATCGGTATAGTTATCGGTATAGTTACTGGTATGTTTAAACTATTCCCGTCTCTAACTGGGATTTAACAGGTTGCCGTCGATGGCTGTGGTAGGCAATAACCCTAACCAAGCTAAGTTTTGGGTATAATAGGCCGATTGATCATCCCAAATCCCTTCCTGATATTGTGGTATTAGTTTCTGCTCTATCAATTCTCTAGCCATGGCTGGCTCAATTAAACGTAGGGCAGAATAAAGCATGGCGTATTGGGAAGTGGCTTCGTAAGTCACAGTTGGTTTGCCTTGGATGTCAATCCTGGCGGGTAGCCTTGAGGAAGAACGCCACAGGGATTGCAAATGCTGGGTGGCAGTACCGAGATAGGAAAAGGCTTCTGGGGTATTGAACCAAGCTGCATCCCAAGCAACCCTCCACCACACTCGGTAGGCATCAAAGCTATAAGAACTTTTGAGTGGACTGTCTGGTGGCAATGGCTGGAATTGACCAGTTTGGGTGTCAAGGGCGACCCAATCGCTGGGTAAGCCTACAGCAGAAACCTGGGAAGACTCTTTTAACACCTGGTAGCTACTATCCACCAAACTTAACCAGTCATGGTTGGGGTCAACTTGGGCAAAGAGACGAAAGGAGAAAGGAGAAAGATATGAGGGGTTGAGATATATAGTTGATGGAGAAGGGACAAAGGCTGCTACAGGTCCTGGCAGAAGATAGCGCTTTCCCCTTACCTCTTTGGTGGACAAGTTCCAGAGATCTTCGAGCTTAGTCAACGCTAAATCCAGGTATTCCGGACGATTCCAGCGGCGGTAAGCTAGGATTAATGCCGTTGCTGCATCAATATCGGCATCGCTGGCAAAATTTCTGTCAATTGCACCCCAGTTACCGCTCTGATCACGACCCCACTTCCAAACCCAGAGTTCGTCTTCGAGAATACCATTAGTTCCTGAGCGTTTGAGATTGTTTTGAGACCATTCTAAGGTCAGGGCAAAGGTGGTCGGGTCATCGGCAATGACCGCTCGCAGCATCCCATAGGCTTGCCCTTCAGAGGTTGAGCGATCGCTAGCTTCGTAGTCGATGACTCGCCCGTCTTTTTGAATAAATTTTTCTTTGTATACACTCCAACTTTGTGCTATAATATTACTTTGGTCTATAGGAAAAGAAGTCTGGGGAGCCTCTGGTTCAGGATACTCACGGTACACTGAAGACGTTTTGCTAGGTGGTGACTGGGGGGGTGTTGGGGTTCTAGATCGTCTTGACAATTGATGGGGAGCACAACCCAATAGGCTCAACATAATGGTGACAGTAACAATAGAAACGCTCTTGGTGCGACCCATAAATAAATCTTGACGGCTGTTGTATGACATCGTAAATTTGCGGCTCTTACATTTACTCCTCAAACATAGTTGGATACAAGCCTCTAGATTTATCCAACGTAGTCTTTTAAGGGAAGAAGTCTGAACCTAACCCTAGCCTAAAAACCTCAGAGTTCAGAATTATTCAATTCTGATAGGCTTTAAATGTTTGGATTATTCATTTGTGAATATAAAACTGCCAATTTTTAAGTGTTAATTGCCATTTTGGATTTTCCCTTGCGATACCTTAATCCTTTATACTTCATCCTTGACACTTCATTCTTCATCCTTGACACTTCACCCTTTATACTTCATCTATACTTCATCCTTTAGACTTCACACTTCATCTATACTTCATCTTTTATCCTTAATCAAAACGTTCCCAAGGCGGTTGGAAACCCCTGCGGAAAAGAAATCCTTCTTGGATTTGCTGTCTCTGACGGGACAAGGTAGCAGTACTAGACCCTCGACTGAATTCCTCCAGTCTTAGCTGTTCCAACTGTTCTAGGGCTTTGACTTTGAAGTCTTCAGTCTGATTTAGTCCAACTAAGGCACGACGTACCCCAAAATCCAGGGGTTGGATCGCAAGACCTCGATAATAGAGTTGCTTGGCCGAGTCAAAGCGTCGTTGTTGGAACCGAACACCACCTAAAGCAGCAATAATCTCAGTGTTACTGGGTTCTGCGGTCAAAATCACCTGATAGGCGCGTTCTGCTATGTCTAACTGATCGATCGCTTCTGCTAATCTCCCCTGTAACAAGTATGTCTGAACGGAGTAAGGAGCTCGATTGACTAATTCAATCACCTGAGCTCTAGCTAATTCTGGACTACGCTGAGCAATAACCTGAATTAAACGGCGGTTTACTGGTATGTTGTCTGGTTCAGATTGCAGCAGGGAAATGTATAGGGGTTCCCGTGTGGGATTCGCAGGTAGAGCACCGACTAGAGCAAAGAGTTCTTGGGGCGGAAGCACATTGCGTTGTGTCTGCAACCAATAGTAGACAAATGCCTCAGCTTGGGATTCTGGAATCAGATTCGCTTGATAGGCAACTGTAGCTCGTGCTAGCTGTAGGTTAACATCACTAGGATTGAGCGCCACTAGTTGGTCATAAACTGCCACAGCTTCCACAGGTCTATCCTGTAGGAGAAGTATAGATGACAATCCTTGCAATGCACCATTTAGAATATCCGGTTGTGGGTTGCTGGCAATTAAGGCTTGGTAACGTTGACGGCTAGCAATCCAATTACCTTCACGACGTTCAATATCTGCTGCTAGCAACTGTACTGCCCGATCATCAGCTCCCTGGGGTGTTGCGGTATAAATAGCCAAAGCATTTCTAGCTGAGATCAAGTCATTGGCTTCAATGTATAGTTGAGCGATCCGAAAGTACAAAAACGGCGCATTAACCCCAGATGCCAGGATATTTTGGTAAATAGATAGAAATTGTGGCCCCGGCGGCTCGATCGGGATCAAGGCGTCTGCCACCGCTTGCAATTCCCTAGGTTCAGTAGGTAGGGGAATCAGTATGGTCGCTAGACGGTTGCTCAATTCCGCTTGAGAAATTAACCCGGTCTGACGTTCCAGACCCACGATCTTAATCATGAGACTACGGTTATCAGGCTCGAAGGCAAGCTGTTGTTGGTAAAGTTGCAATGCGGTTGCCCGTTCGCTGGGTATGCCTGTGAACACATCAGCTATTTCCCGAATTAAGTTAGGGTCATTAGGATTCTCTGCCAATGCTTGACGGTAGAGCATAGACACTTGGGGTTCCAGGGCTGGATCTTTATTTTTATTGCGAATTTCATTTAGCGATCGCGCTAAGGGTAATGTGGCTTGGGGGAGACCTTGTAAAGGCTCTAATACTGTCAAGGCTTCAGATAGTTGTCCATTTTCGGCATAGGCTTGGGCGAGGGCGGCTCGGGTTTGGATGCCTAGGTCATCGAGCTGATCGATGATGGCGAACCCGACTAACTCGTTTTCGAGAACCTGCACCGCCTGAGCCGCATTGCCAGTTTGCCTTAAGGATTGGGCATAAGCGAGGATAGCATAGCCACTAATCACATTTCCCGTGGCGAGGTATTGGTTAAAGAGTTCCAGACCCCTTTGAGGGTTACCGTTGTAGGTGTAAACTTCTGCTGCCCCTACTAGCACATCTGGACTAGGATCCGTTTGCAGCACAATTTCATAGTCTGCGATCGCCTCACCAAATCGCTGCTGATAACCATACAGCAGAGCTCGCCTGCCACGAGCTTCTGTATCATTGGGATTAATATCGAGCAAGACCGTAAGGGCTTCAATTCCCTGAGCCTGCCATTCTTGTTTATAAGTCCCCAACAGACCTACTGCACTTAGGGCTAACTCATTGGTCGGGTCTTGAGCCAGCACCTGTTGATAGGCATCCCAGGCTTGGTCAATCAATCCCTGTCGGCGGTAGGCGATGGCGAGGCCAATCTTGGCATCAATGGATTGGGGATAACGCTGGACAGCTTGCTCAAACCCTTTAATTGCCTCCTCCACTCGTCCTTCCCTGAGCAGATTAAAGGCTCTGATAATCGGCACCGGAATAGTTTGAGCTTGAGCTGCCTCAAGGCAAAAGGCAAGAGGCAAAAGGGAAACAGTTAAGGGTAAGAGGTAAACGGTCAAGGGTAAGAGGTAAATAGGTAATAACTTTACCACACGGCGGCACGGATGGCAAGGTGAATCCAGTCCCTTTGCCTTTTGCCTCTGACCCGAAGATTCTCCCCTGGTAATGGGGGGTAAGCCTTTTCCCTTGTTCCTTTTGCCTTCCTCTAGAATCATTGATTCAACCTACCTCTAGGAGTTACATCAAAATCAGTTTTCAATCGAAATCCGGCAAAGGTTTCTTTTAAACTATTGCGTTGCTGAAGGCTAAAACCAAGCCGCACATTCGGTAAAAATTGGAAATCGTAGTATAGCTCTAACACATCTGGTACATCATCCCCATTTTCCTGGCGCAATTTCTCATTGGAGAGGTCCCGACCATAGGCTAATCCTACCCGGTCATTCTTAGAAAACAAATCCAAGAAGGTGATTCCGAAACTGAAGGTGTTTCCCTCTTCATCCAAATCCCGGTTGCGGTAAACCCCATAGCGACCAAATATGCCCATATTCAGTTCAGGAATAAACACTTCGCCATTGACACCAAAAGCTTCTTCATCATCATTCTTGTTGATGCCAAAGTCATCCCTTCCCCGTTCGATGGAGAAAATTTCCCGGAAGCCACTATTGGCACCACCATCTCTGCCTGAGGCATAGGTTCCTCGCACGATCACATTATCGTAGCGTAAACCAATTTCTCCAGCCAAGCCATTGAGGTCAAATCGCTCCAGACTCTCAGCTGATGAAAACAGAGCAACTTTGCCTTCTATATTGTCTGTCACTGCCCAGTTAACCAATAATCCTGGACGAGATGCGATCGCAGTAGCACTCAAGGCTGGATTAGTTTGAAAAACTGGATTAAAGAAATGGCTTACCCCATCCTTGGCAAAACTATTCCGATCAAAGTAGGAGGTTAAATCCAACTGACCGACGGAAAAGCGCAGAGTGGGTAAGGTGCTAGCAGGAGCAGCGGTAAAGAACAACTGATTGATAGTTGCCCCTTCGTTAGGTGAGTCTACCAATTGGTCATTTTCGCTAGTCAGATCTAGGGTAGCTCCAAACAGGAATTGGGGAGTAATAACATAGTTTCCGTCCAAGCGAGCTCTGGCTACTGAATTTTCCCCTTGATTCACGAAGCTGCCTTGGAAACGCAAGGATCCTGGGGTTAGAGCGGTGCTAGGCAGCAACGGGCGACCGGGGGATTGGGCAGTTGGGGGAGAGGTTGGTCGATTCAGGTTTGAGTTAGGAGCCGGTGGCCAGGGTTGTAGTGCTGGTTGGAAGAAGGGTACTTGACCAAAGCCAGGGGTATTGGGATTTGGCACCACTGGGATGGGAGTGACTTGCCCTGGTAGCGGTGGTTGGGGGGTGGCTGGGAAAGGAGACTGGCCGAAGCCAGGCATGTTGGGATTTGGCACCACTGGTATGGGCATGAATTGGCCTGGTACCTGCCCTGGGGGGGTGGCCGGGAAAGGAGACTGACTCAAGCCAGGGATGTTGGGATTTGGCACCACTGGTATCGCCATGACTTGCCCTGGTACCTGACCTGGAATGGTATTTAAATACTGTTGCTGACCTAAGCCCAAGCCATAACTACTGCCCCCGATCGGAATGGGATTGATCGGGACTACTGGCCGGGGGGCTGGGGAACTTCTCAGATAGGGCAGCTGACCTAAACCCGAATTGTAAGGACTACCCCTCATGGGCATAGGATTCACTGGCGCTGGCAGAGGAGCGGGCATGGGTCTCGGGTAGGGGAACTGACCGAAGCCAGGGTTATAGGTAGTACCCCCCATCGGAATAGGATTGACTCGGGCTGGCAGGGGAGCGGGTGTAGTTCTCAAATAAGGTAGCTGACCCAAGCCAGGGTTATAGCTAGGGCTATAGCTATTTATCCCCTGGGGGGTAGACATGCCGAACCCTGCCGTCGGCATCAAGAGTACCGTTTGTGGTACGTAGGGCACTTGACCAGGTAACCCATTATTCCTACCCATACTCGTACCCAAGGGCATCGTCCCACTTACTCCTGGCATCATCGGCATCAAGAGTACCGTTTGTGGCATGTAAGGGTAATAGCCCCAATTCGGGTTAGGAGTATTGCTTCCCAACGGCATCGAGTTAGGAAGAGCTGGCAATGACGTTGGTGTCTTGCTTTGTGGAAAGACAGGCAGTTGTCCTACCGCTTGGTTTTGGTAGTTATTCAGAAATAGGGGTGTGGCCGTTCCTTGCCCTAGCTGTTCTGGCAGGTTTGGTGGGGAAGGAGGCAGTTGCTTGAATTTTTTGGGAAGTTTACCAGTATTGGACGGAATTGGCCCTGTTGGTACTGGCAAAGGTTCGGTTTTTGCTTGGGAGGTTGTCTGCTGGTTCGAGCTAGAGTTGGGACTATTCGGAACTAACTTCGGAATTAGGGATGGCAGCAGCTGATTACAGGCTGTGTTTGTTTGACAGTTGCTCCAGTTAGCTGGAACTACTCCTTCCAAATCGACACTCGAACTGCTGCCATAGGGCAACAGTTGGGTTAGCAACTTCGTGAACTTTATCTCTATTTGCTCTAGGTTTACCGTCGATGATGATGACACTAGAGTCTTTTGAGGTGATGGCGTTAAGGCTAACTGGTCTATTTTCGGTTCAGCTTTAGTCTCAGCTTTAGTCTCAGCAGATTTCTTCTGGGTAGCTAGCTTAGAGCTAGCTGCTTTGCTATCTTTTAGTTTCGACGACTCTGGGGCTGGTGAGCCTAGTTTCGAGATAGCCTCAGGGTTAGATCGATGAGAGACTTTAGTTTTATTGGGGAGCGATGACTTTGGTAACCCATCCCTGTGTCCTGGTTTTAGCTCCAGTTTCCCTGGTTTTTGAGGCTGTTGAGATAACTCAGGGATTCTCGAACCAACCTTTTTGCTAGTGCTGATATTTGGGGAAGCCGACGTTTTTGCTTTTCCAAAAGGTGGCATTGCCCTAGCTCTAGACCTGGCATAAGGTGATCTGAACTTGGGTTTAGTTGATTGTGCTTGCTGGCGGTTACCTCTCGGCTGGCCTAGGGTAGTTATGTTTTCTCTACCTTTACTGCTTAGTAAAGCAGACTTTTTGCCTTTATGCCGTGCTGGAATAACTTTGGCTATCTCCTCTGGCTGGGGCTTAGCCGTCGGCTGGATTGCAGCAGCCACAGTTTTTTGGACGGTTTTTTGGGAGGCAGTTCTTGGGGTAGCTGAGCTTTGGGTTTTCAGCGGCGCAGAAACAGCTTTAGCTTTAGAGTCCCGTTTAGCTAATTTTTGCTGCTGCAACCGGGATAATGGTAACTTCCTCCTGGTAACAGAAGAACTCGGCTGAGCAGATTCCTTGGTTTTCAGCAAGGTCGGGAGAGCCTCAGGGGTAGCCCTTGACTGGCGTGAGCCTAACTTACGCTTAGCTGCTGATTTAGCTGATTCTTCAGTCTGAGGTAAGACGTGCAGCGGCACAGCTGAAGTCAGTTTCCTGGTGGAGTTAGTCCTTGGGGCAGAAGACCTTTGGGTCTTAATTGGCTCAGGGATTTTATCCTGTTGACTTTCAAGCTTTCCTAGTGCTACAATACTTGTTTGAGTTACTTGTTCACTTTCTTCACTAATGGATTGCTCTGAATCATTGCTCTGATTTGTCCGGAGCTGCTCTAAGAACTTAGTATGTTTAGATAAGGTAGTTGCCTGGGCTGGTTCAATGGCACTGAAAGACAGCATCCAGACTACGACGAATGACCCAGTACTAAGCAGTTGCATCCATAGAAGGACATTTTTGACTATCCATCTCAGACATTGACTAGTTGTTTGATGGATTGTCTGGGTTTTTTGCCTAATCAATCCTTTCTGTAAACCCTGTCGCCGCTCTAGGAAAGGGCTTGGTTTTGGGCGACTCATACTACCTCCACTCTCATTGATCTTGCCTGACGACCAGTTATGGTCACAATTTTAGGGCACACCCAGTTCTAGATTATTTTGGCTCAGATTTGTTTAAAACTGAACCAACCATAGCTCAGATCCCTAGGATTTACTTGGACTGTTAGTGATCTAAGCCAAAACTATCACCAAAATTACCATTACTAGAGTTTAGTGCTTAGCTCGATTTGTCGCCAACTAGATCACGCTTGGGTTACTGATTAGGTTTGCTGATAGTCAATGGTTGCTGGCATCCATGAAGCCATTAAACCATCAACACAGATATGTAATCCCCCCCATAGTTAACCAGCAAATCAGTTACCTGACCTACCCTGTTGGGGTAGTGCCGATTTTTGGGTAGGACTTTAACTCTTGCCGATCACTACCGCCAATGTTAATGGCAATTACTGGTCAGTTAACTCAATTTAGATGCTTGATGCCCCCTTACCAACCTTGCTGGGTGCTGATTGGGGTTTTGTTCTTGTTCAACACCAACAATAGTCTTAACACAAAGTTGGTAACTACTCCCAACAACTAGGATTTTTCCCTTTGGGGATAGGGTTTGGGGATTTAGCTAGTATTAACAAAATAACTGAGGGGTCTGACCCCTCAGTTATTCTAGTACAAGATTTCACTTATGGCTATTTAAAGATCACGCTCTGCCAGCTGGCTATCACAAAAATTCTAAAGGTGCGCTCTTACCATTAAGAATTTAATTCCCGTGATTGTCGCACCTCAAAAATGCCGCTAATTCCTTGATCAAAGAGCTCCAGGAACGTCCTCTTCCCTAGAGCAGGAAGTAACAACACAACTTGATTTTCCCCAGTCAGAGGTTTGTCGGGAAGTTTTAAACCTAAAGTTGGTTTTAAACCTAAAGTTGTCAGATACAATTAATCAGCTGCTCTGACAACTTTACCTTGACAATCAATCCTCGCTCTATGATGAGGGGATATAGTTCAACGACCAATTCCCAAATAGGAGAAACCAGCACGTTCTAGCTTGTTCCGATCTAGGCAGTTGCGACCATCAATGATCACCGGATGGTTCATCAGCTGAGCCATCTTACCATAGTCCAGCTTCTGGAACTGATCCCAATCTGTAACTAACACTAAAGCATCACAGCTATCAGCCAAGCGTTCTGGATCGGTTTCCACAATTACGTTAGATAGACCATGACGCATGCCAGTTTGGGAAATAATTGGGTCATAGGCTTTGACCTTGGCTCCGAGTCGGTTTAATTCCTCTACTAGATTTAGAGCAGGAGCATCCCGCATATCATCAGTATTTGGTTTAAAGGTCAAACCCAACAGACCGACTGTTTTACCTTTGAGGATTTTCAGCTCTTTCTGGAGTTTTTCAAGGGCAAGTAGACGTTGGCGTTTGTTGACACTGACAGTGGCTTTCAGCAAATCTGCTTCATAACCGTAATCTTCAGCGGTATGGAGTAGTGCTAAGACATCTTTGGGGAAGCACGAACCACCCCAGCCAATTCCTGCTTGTAAAAACTTGTTGCCAATCCGGGAATCTAAACCAATTCCTTGGGCAACTTGGGTAACATCAGCACCGACGCGATCGCAAATATTGGCAATTTCATTAATAAAGCTAATTTTAGTAGCCAAAAAGGCATTAGCCGCATATTTAATCATCTCAGCTGAGCTGAGGTCTGTAGCTAGTACAGAAACTGGGGGAAGGGATTTGTCTTCGGCAAACTGGCGTTCAACAATTGGTTGATACAGTTCCTTCATCATTGCGATCGCTTGTTCGCTATTGCCTCCTAGGACAATACGGTCTGGATTAAAGGTATCGTAAACTGCTGAGCCTTCTCGGAGAAACTCTGGATTACTGACCACATCAAAATCCGCCGTAATGTCTTTTGGTGGTTCAATTTCAGCTGGCCCTCCTGCAGTTACCAAAGATTTCTGGCGTTCAGCTACCCCATCTAGGACAATCATCCGTACCCAATCTCCAGAACCGATGGGTACCGTTGATTTGTTGACAATTACTTTGTAACCATCCTTGAGATGGGATCCAATCCCTCTGGCAACAGCTTCCACATAACGAGTGTCACTTTCTCCGGTAGGTAGAGGGGGAGTTCCCACTGCAATGAATAAAATTTCCCCATGCTCTACCCCTGCCGCCAAATCTGTGGTAAACTCAATTCTACCTGCATTAGCTGACTCTTGCATTATTTCCGACAGTCCCGGTTCATAAATGGGGGACTGTCCAGATTTCATCAGCTTAACTTTTTCTTCGTTGTTGTCTACACAGATTACATGATGACCGATATGGGCTAAGCAAGCACCAGTTACTAAGCCCACATATCCTGTACCAATTACACAAACGCGCATGGACCTATGCCTCAATTAATATCAACTTCAATGGTTAGTAAAGGTTAGAAAAGTCTCACGGTTGGAGCCAAAGATAGTATTGGCACCCTGACATGAGGTTGATTGATTGAATTAAATTTGATTGTTTTCCTCTTGTTTTACTCAAGAGAAGTTAAACGCTTACGGAAATCGGATACTGTCAAGTCTAACCCTTCTGACAAAGGAATAGTAGGTTCCCACCCTAGTAAGGTTTGAGCTTTACTAATGTCTGGTTGGCGACGTCGGGGGTCATCCTGAGGTAGAGGCTTAAAGATAATTTCTGTATCAGGATTCACCATTTTCTGAATCGCCTGAGCGAGTTCTAAGATAGTGTATTCTCCAGGATTACCGAGATTAATCGGTCCGGTATGGTCATTATTCATCAGTCGAATTAGTCCTTCTACTAAGTCGGAGACATAGCAGAAACTTCGGGTCTGTGAACCATCCCCATAAACCGTTAAGGGTTCCCCCTTCAGAGCTTGCACTATAAAATTGCTAACGACTCGCCCATCATTTTCCAGCATGCGAGGACCGTAGGTGTTAAAAATGCGAGCTACACGAATAGCTAAACCATTTTGTCGATGATAGTCAAATGCGAGAGTTTCTGCCACTCGCTTGCCTTCATCGTAACAACTGCGGATGCCAATGGGATTGACATTACCTCGATAATCTTCTGACTGGGGATGGACTTCAGGATCCCCATATACCTCAGACGTAGACGCTAATAAGAATCTCGCCTTCACCCGTTTGGCTAACCCTAGCATGTATAGGGTACCCATGACATTGGTTTTGATAGTCTTGACGGGATTGTACTGGTAGTGAACTGGGGATGCTGGACAAGCAAGGTGGTATATTTGATCAACTTCTAACCGAATCGGTTCAGTGATGTCGTGGCGGACCAACTCAAAGTAGGGGTGTGCCAGCCATTTGAGGATATTTCGTTTGTGACCAGTATAGAAGTTATCCAGACAAATAACTTCATGACCTTCTGCCATCAAACGATCAATCAGATGGGAGCCGATAAAACCAGCCCCACCAGTAACTAGGATTCTCATGCCACTGAACTTTTGTGATGTGAAATCAATCCTAAACTAACCTCTGAATTTAACAGTGTCCAGTTAGACAATTTTTAGTTAATTGATGGCAAAAAGTCTGGATATATATCTCTCCATATAGTTTTTTACCTACCTTGAAAACCAATTACGTAATTCCCGAAGGTTATGATCGAATTCTCTTGGCTGACTAGTGGAGAATTACGCTAGTTGGTAGTAAGCATTCCGAGATTAGTACTCGGTTTTGAGGTCTGGACGTTTAATGACTGAATCCCCCCTCTAGCCTTGGTCAAGACGTAATACTGCCATAAAGGCTTCCTGGGGAACATCAACAGTGCCTACAGCCTTCATCCGCTTTTTCCCTTTTGCCTGTTTTTGGAGAAGTTTTTTCTTCCGGGAAATGTCACCACCGTAGCATTTAGCCAATACATCTTTTCTCAAAGCGGGAATATGTTCACTAGCAATTACTCGACTACCAATAGCCGCTTGAAGAGGAATTTTAAATTGGTGCCGGGGAATAAGTTCCTTAAGTTTTTCCACCAAGGTACGACCCACATAGTAAGCTTTGTCTCGGTGAACAATTACAGCCAGGGAGTCCACAGGTTCCGCATTAATCAGTAGATCCAGCTTGACTAAGGGATTATCTCGGTAACCAATGAGCTGGTACTCCATACTGGCATAACCCCGAGAGCGAGACTTCATTTGATCAAAAAAGTCAGTAACCACTTCTGCTAGGGGTAATTCATAAATTAAATTAGTCCGTCCTTGGGCAAGATAAGTCATATCCTTAAAATCCCCACGGCGGCTTTGACAGAGTTCCATCAGAGTCCCAACATAGGTTTCTGGAGTAATCATTTCTACCCGGACATAGGGTTCAGCAATTTTTTCCCGTTCTTGGGGGGATGGCAGAGTACTCGGATTATCAATTTCAAGGACTTCTCCCTGATTGGTGGTCACTTGATAAACCACTGAAGGGGCAGTGGTGATTAGCTCCAAATCATATTCCCTTTCCAGGCGCTCTTGGACAATTTCCATGTGCAGCAAGCCTAAGAAACCACAGCGGAAGCCAAATCCCATGGCAGAGGAAGTTTCTGGTTCGTAGTTCAGGGCAGCATCATTGAGCTTGAGCTTATCTAATGCTTCCTTTAAATCCTTATACTGGTCAGCATCAGTGGGAAACAAGCCACAAAAAACCATGGGTTTGGCTTCCGTGTATCCCGGTAAAGGGTCAATAGCTGCTGCTTTTGCTAAAGTAATGGTGTCACCCACACGGGCATCCGCTACCGCTTTAATGGCAGCAGCTAGGTAACCAACTTCACCCGCGTGGAGTTCGTCCACTTGGACTTGGTTAGGGGAAAGCACCCCTAACTCATCAATTTCGTACTCCTTGCGAGATGCCATCAAGCGAATGCGATCGCCTTTTTTTAGAGTGCCATCGACCACTCTAAAGTAAACGATTACGCCACGATAAGCATCATAGTAACTGTCAAAAATCAACGCCCTTAGGGGTTGCTCTACGGTATTGGTTGGAGCTGGAATTAGATGTACAATAGATTCCAGGATGTCGTTGATACCGATACCTTCCTTGGCTGATGCTCGAATTGCTTGGCTACAATCAAGACCAATGATATCTTCGATTTCGGTACTTACCCTTTCCGGTTCAGCTCCAGGCAAGTCTATTTTATTTAGAACGGGAATAATTTCTAGATCGTGTTCAAGGGCTAGGTAAACATTTGCTAGAGTTTGAGCCTCTACACCCTGGGATGCATCGACTACTAACAGTGCTCCTTCACAAGCCACTAGTGAGCGCGACACTTCATAGGAGAAATCCACATGACCGGGAGTGTCAATTAAATTGAGAACGTACTCTTGACCATCGCTAGCAGTATAGTTCATCCGAGCCGCTTGCAGCTTAATCGTAATTCCCCGCTCCCGTTCCAAATCCATATTGTCCAGGAACTGTTCTTTCATCTGGCGGTCGCTTACGGTACCAGTAGCTTGCAATAGGCGATCAGCTAAGGTCGATTTTCCATGATCAATGTGAGCGATAATCGAAAAATTGCGAATATGAGAGACAGGGGCATCAGTCATAAGCTATTGGTATAAACCCAGTCAATAACTGGTCTATTGAGTTCATGATCAACTTAATGTATTTTAATGTTTTCCGTCAGAGGTAAGGGTACTACCCCTGGAATGGTTATAACTGAGCGAGGCTAATTGTCAGTTATCGTAAAGTTATATTAGTAGTGTTATTAGCCCATTGATTATGAATGATCATGCCTTACATCAAGAGGGTTTGCTTGAAAACCACCTTGAGTCTACCAAAGCTACTAACGTAGATCTATCACGTTCAGCTGACAAAGAAGAAATTTCTATTCATTTGGATACGGAACTCTTGGATCAAATCAAACACTTGACTAATGATCCGAGTAAAGTAATAGAAACGGCAATTCGTCAATGGCTCAGGGGTGAAAGGGCAACAGATCAGGAATTAGCCCGTACCTTTGACCGAAATCCACCCCTACCGCCCCGAGGTGAGTGGAACGATTGATAGACAAGAGGTAAAGGCATCTACCTTTGAGAGGTTGCGATTGGCTCCTGCGTTAGGCTTGGTTGGTTGGTTGCATTTACGTGTTGACACGGGAACTGAGGCTCCCGGTGTTGCTTGTAGTTTCCAGGTTTCTTTTAATGGCTGCACCTGTGAATTTTAAATGTTTTCAAACTGGATATATAAATAGGCAATCCGCTAGTGCACAAGGTGATTCTAACTTTTTGCAGGGTTTAGGGTGTGAGCTGGTTTATACTCAAGAGGGATCTGGCAAATGCCTTTCTTTTCACTGGCAAGCTGCTGAGCAATATGGTCTGAGTTTGACACAAGTGGTGGGACTTCCCCTAAAAGATGCATTCTGCCCGACTGAAGCCGAAGCCTACCAAGATAGGCTTCAGAGAATTTTGAGCCAGCGAACCCCTGAACGTTGTCTTCAATCGTTTTGTTACCAGGACAAATCCTTTGCCTTTGAGTTGGTCATTAGCCCCATTTTGCCAGCGGATGGCGAAGCAAGCACTGTTCTAGTGATGGGTCGCTTTTTGCCGGAATCATCAATATTGGAATGGCGGGAATCTCCTACAAACCTAAGTGTAGACCCCCATCAACAATTACTCACCAAAATTTCCCGGCAGATTCGTCGTACCCTCGATCTAGATACCATTTGGCAACAAACTGCCCAAAGTCTAGGGGAGGCACTCCAGGTCAGCCGTTGCCTCGTATGCTATTACAAACCAGACGCACGGGTAACCAAGGTGCAGGCAGAATATTGTCAACAGCCGTTGCGGTCAATGGCCAAACAACTGCTACCCTTAGATTCTGAGCCTTACCTCGAACAAGCCCTCACTAGTCAGGAGCCACTGCTGGTAGAACACATTGTTCCTGGTGAATGGGAACAGTTGTCTGTGTTGGTGGTTTCAACCTCCTATAAAGATGAACCTAATGGTTTGATTTGCCTACAGCAGTGTGACCATCGCCGTCAATGGAGTGCTGCAGAAATAAAGTTAGTGGGAGAATTGGCTGAGCAAGTCGGCACAGCGATCGCTCATGGCACCCTTTACAAGGAGTTAGAAATAGCTAGCGAAAGGGCTGAAGAAGCGTCTCGCCACAAAAGTGATTTTCTGGCTAATACTTCCCATGAGCTACGCACCCCTCTCAATGGCATGATTGGGTTTCTCAAGTTGGTTCTTGATGGCATGGCAGACGATCCACAGGAGCAACGGGATTTTATCCAAGAAGCCTACAATTCTGCATTACATCTGCTCAATATTATTAATGATATCCTCGATATTGCCAAGATTGAAGCGGGGAAAATGGAGCTAGAACTCGCTTCAGTAGAATTAGACTCTCTGTTTAGCAAAGTTGAGGACTTTACGATCAATCAAGCCGAGGTCAAAAACCTCAGCCTCAGAATTGAAATGCCTGATGTCTATGATGGCATTGTTATGTATGGTAACTATCAAAGGCTGCTACAGGTCATGTTAAACCTAGTGGGTAATGCCATTAAGTTTACTGATGAAGGTGGGGTGACTGTCAGTGCTGAGGTGATCCGAAAGAAGATAACTTTCAAAGGTACAGAATTCCCAGGATTGGTTAAAGTTCGAGTTGCCGATACTGGTATCGGTGTTTCCCTCGACCAGCAAGACCGACTGTTTCAAACATTTACCCAAGTCGATGGTTCCCGGACTCGCCAATATGGCGGCACGGGTTTAGGTCTAGTCATATCCCAAAAGCTGATTGAAACCATGGGGGGTGTGGTCAATTTTTTCAGTATGGGGGAAAATTTAGGGTCAACAGTTACCTTCACAGTACCTCTTTATCAAGTTCCTGTGATGATTTCCAATCAAGCAACTGATCTGGATTAACCATCCACTTCTTAGGTTCCTATTACCATAGGATGGAATTAAAATAAAGTCAGCTGACCTGTTAATAGTTAACAGTTCATTATTTATAAAAGATAACGGTAAGATTAGCACGCTTTTTGTGGAAAATTTAAACTAAAATTACCTATCTAGGACTCATGAGGTAAACATTATTTTTTACCTCTTACCTCTTACCTTTTACCTCTTACCTGCTCCCTGCTCCCTGCTCCGAACGCGCCCCGCGTGGCCTACGGCCTCAGTCCCTGCTCCCTAAAAACCAGAAATTTGTACCTCACAAGTCGTATAATTGCTATAGATTAAAGTTAGCTAAAACTACCTCACCCAATTTAAAGATTCTATGTAAAGTAGTAATGCTATAATAACCAGCGTCAGAGATTAGTGAATGAGTAGTCTTTGGATAAACTATCGGTTGACTTAGCAAGACTATGATCGAAAACGCAACAGCTCGTGAAGTATTCCAGGCGGCTTACGACAACCGCTACACCTGGGACGACGATTTTCCTGGTTACAAAGCTGACTTGGAAATTAAGCAAGGTGATGAAGTATACACTGGTCAAGTTCGCATTAATGGTGATCACAGTGTTGACGTCAGTGGGTTTGATGATGAAAAGGTTAAAGAAAGTGTCTATAACCAGATGCGGGATATTGTGACCCACCGTAAGCGGTCATCCTTTGAAAAAGCCCATGGTAAAAACCAATTTAGCTTTGGTGACAATGATTCTACTGGTGCAGTAGAAATTTTTGTCAAGGGTGATGCTATGGGCTCTAACTATAAAGTCCGAGGGCAGGAAATTTGTCATGTCAGTCGGGTGATGGGTCCGATGGCTTTTACAATTAATACCAACGATAGCCTAGATACAGGAGAAGGGTATATTTCTTCAGGCTACAATGCCATTTTTCGCAATGCCAAAACTGGTGATTTGATGGCTAAACGAGAGTTTGAAGACAGCTTTGATAAAGTTGGTGAGTATTATATTATGACTCGTCAAGTGGTTTATGCCATCGAGGAAAAAGGGCGGACAGCTACTGAATTCAACTTTTCTAATATCAAGTTACTCGAACCAGCTTTGGTTTAAGCTTTGGTTGTAAGCATATGCGGGTAGCGCATATGCTTTCCTTTTATTTAATAAGGCGAGAGTTCAAACATAACGATCGCAAAACTCTAATGCCACAGATACATGGCTAGTTTGCTGGGGATAATCAACAACTGGGCGAGTAATGATAACTAGGGAGATGCCTAACTCAGTAGCTAGGGCTCGTTTGATATCTTCTCCCCCAGCAACTCCAGATGCCTTGGTGACAACAACAGAGATGTCCCAATGATGCCAGAGTGCCTTTTCTAAATCAGCTGGTATCGGAGGACGCAGGGCAATAATTCGATTTGGGCTAAATCCAGACGCGATCGCTACATCGATGGCAGTAACACTGGGGAGAATCCTGGCGTATAGGGTTGACTGGTCTTGCCAGCTACGGAATAAGGGTAAATGTTTGTAACCGATGGTCAGTAATACCCGCTGGTGATGGAGATAGTTACCAGCAATCAGGTCTTGGAAACTATTGAGATAAATTATTGGTGAATTGTCTAGTTCAGAACTTACCTGAGAATTTAGCTGTTGCCGTTCAAAACGTAGGTAAGGTATATGCCGAGCACAAGCAGCTGAAATCGCTATTTGGGAAATTTCCACCGCATAGGGGTGAGAGGCATCTAGGATCGCTACAATACCATGCTTCTCCAAAAACTGCTCTAGCTCATTTGTATCTAAACGTCCGACTCGAACCCTTAAATTTGGGGTTTCGGGATAGAGGGATTTAGCCGCCGTTGTGGTAACGGTTACTGTACAGGGCATCTCCCTGGATGCGATCGCATTTGCTAGAGTCACACTTTCCGTGGTTCCACCAATCAGCCAAATACGGCCACTGCTATCTAGCACTCCTATCTGCCCTTAAGGGCTTTAGTAAAGTTTTTGCGATAGGACTTATTAGCAACGATTAAAGCTGGCCACAACAGTGACAATGCTATCCGATTGGTTAAGCTGCGGCTGAAGTCAGTGCGCTCAAACCCCCTCCAGAATTTCCACACGCCATACCCATAGACTACCAGTAACCCGAAGACAATTAACTTAGCCATTCATCAAAAATCTTGCGATATTTGGAAACCCCGTCTCAAGTAAGATAGGCGTCTCGCCTGACAGGGAGGACAAGCGAGCCCAAGGTGACGTTTTAACTACCCTTGTTGAATCTGGGTAGAAGACATTTGGTTATTGTTACATGGTTTTTTACCTCCGGTGCTTTTTATAAGATAATTTTCATATTAATGATAATTTTACCTTATCAAGCCAGTGTTAGACCATGACCTCTATACCATAAGTGTGTAGGTTAATCAACCGGTGCGCGCTGGTTAGCGCACCTACGAATTGATTCGGATTACAGCTCAAAGTAGCATTGATCCATATCCAGTTTATCTAGTCTTCATTTGTGGTGTGACCCTTAGGAGTTACAGACTAGCCAAACTCAGTAGTGATCATTACCTGAATGAAGAAGCAGCGGGTTAACGCGCGATCTTTGTTCTGAGGTCGGAGGAAACTTGGCGACACCAGTGTCGTTAGTTATAGTTCCGCCAGTCTTTGTCGAAAGCACTCTTTAATGACTCACTATGGACGCTAGCATGCCAAAATCACGGTTTTGAGATCAAGTCACTGTTTGTGGAGGTGAGTACTTCACTAAAAAAAGCCCATAACAAGACAAATGAACGTAGACAAGATGATCAAACCCCTTAACGGGTTAAAAGAGGAGGAATTATGCGAGCAGTGCTGATGGCTGGTGGTTCAGGAACACGGCTGAGACCGTTGACCTGTGATCTGCCCAAGCCCATGGTGCCAATCCTGAATCGACCCATTGCTGAACATATCGTTAATCTACTCAAACGGCACAATATCAATGAGGTCATTGCCACTCTGTACTATCTCCCAGATGTCATGCGGGACTACTTCCAAGACGGCAGTGACTTTGGGGTAAAGATGACCTATGCGGTAGAAGAAGAACAGCCTCTGGGGACTGCAGGTTGTGTTAAAAATATTTCCGAATTACTGAATGAAACCTTTTTAGTCATTAGTGGCGATAGCATCACCGACTTTGATTTGACTGCTGCGATTGAATTTCATAAAGCTAAGAAATCAAAGGCGACATTAATCCTAACTCGCGTTCCCAATCCCGTTGAGTTCGGGGTGGTGATCACCGATAAGGAAATGCGCATCCGCCGATTTTTGGAAAAACCTTCAACCTCAGAAATTTTTTCCGATACTGTTAACACTGGCACTTACATTCTCGAACCATCGGTTCTAGAGTACCTGCCATCAAATGAGGAATGTGACTTTTCTAAAGACCTGTTTCCCAAACTGCTCGAGAAAGATGAGCCAATGTATGGCTATGTAGCTGAGGGATATTGGTGTGATGTCGGTCACCTGGAGGCTTACCGAGAAGCCCAGTATGACGGCTTAATGAATAAGGTCACACTAGATTTTGCTTACCCAGAACAATCCTCAGGAATGTGGGTGGGACAAAATACCTATATCGACCCTACTGCCAAGATTGAAACCCCAGTACTAATTGGTAGCAACTGCCGGATTGGGCCAAACGCCCACATCGAAGCAGGCACAGTAATTGGGGATAATGTTACCGTCTCTGCCCACGCTCACCTGAAACGACCGATTATTTGGAATGGAGCGTTGATTGGTGAAGAGGTTAATCTGAGTGCCTGCACCATTTCCAGGGGAACCCGGGTAGACCGTCGTGCTCAGGTTTTGGAAAGTGCTGTTGTCGGTGCCCTGTCTAAAGTCGGAGAAGAAGCTCAAATTAGTCCCACTGTAAGGGTTTGGCCAAATAAAACTATAGAATCAGGTGCAACATTGAATATCAATTTAATTTGGGGCAACACTGCCCAACGGAATCTTTTTGGTCAGCGGGGTGTCCAAGGCTTAGCCAACATCGATATTACTCCCGAATTTGCCGTTAAGTTGGGAGCCGCTTATGGGTCTACCTTAAAACTAGGCTCCCAAGTATCACTCTCCCGTGACCAGCGTAGTATCTGTCGCATGGTGACCCGGTCTTTGATTGGGGGATTGATGTCTGTAGGTATTGATGTCCAGAACCTAGATGCAACCGCAATTCCTGTAGCTCGAACCGTGGTACCAACCCTAGGGGTTGAGGGAGGTATCCATGTGCGCGTGCATCCTGACCGACCCGATCATATCCTGATCGAAGTTATTGATGGCAAGGGCATTAATGTCAGCAAGGGTAAAGAGAAAAAAATTGAGGGGGCTTACTTTAAAGAAGACCTAAGACGAGTCCAGATCAATGATATCGGTAATGTTAACTACCCGATCCAGTTAATCGATATCTACGGTACTGCTTTTGAGAAGCATCTCAATGTAGAGGCCATTCGCAACAGTAGTGCTAAGGTAGTTATTGACTATGCTTATGCCGTGTCTGGTGCGGTGTTACCCCAACTGTTAGCGAAATTTGGCGCTGATGCAGTAGTCCTCAATGCCAGTTTGAAACAAACAGCTATCTCTGCAGAAGAACGAGAGAGTTTGCTCAATCAGCTCGGTCAGGTAGTCGAGGCTCTAAAAGCTAATTTTGGCGTCCAGGTCTCTGCTAATGGGGAACAGTTTATTTTGGTGGATGAATCGGGAATCTCGATTCGAGGTGAGATATTGACTGCACTGATGGTCAATATTATGTTAACCTCTAATCCCAGGGGAACTGTGGTGGTTCCAGTCCAGACATCAAGTGCGGTGGAACAAATTGCCCGACAGCATGATGGCAAGGTGATCCGCACCAAATCTAACCCCACAGCATTGATGGAAGCATCTCAAAGCAACCCCAATGTGGTATTGGGAGGAAGTTGGGACATGGGCTTTATTTTCCCCCAACTACATCCAGGCTTTGATGCCATGTTTGGAATCGCCAAGTTGATCGAGATGCTGACAGTCCAAGAGCGATCGCTTGCTGATATTCGTGCCGAACTCCCCCGCGTATGGTACAAAACCGTTACTCTGCGCTGTCCTTGGACAGTTAAGGGTAGCCTGATGCGTCATCTGGTGGAAACCCATCCCAGTGAGCAGCTCGAACTTGTTGATGGCGTTAAAATTATCAACCCCCAAAATGATAACTGGGTGTTGATTTTACCCGATGCTGGCGAACCCTTAGTCCATATTTTTGCCAACAGCGATGACCGGGATTGGGTCGAGGAAAACCTCAAGCATTATCGCAACCATGTTCAGGAATTCGTTGAAAAAGAACAAGGTGTAGAAGCGCAACCTTCAGCCGTGTCATAAATCCGTGTCATAAATCCGATTGATCGGCTAGTGACAGCCATAGCGGTGGCTTTTATCAGGTGCTCGCCCTAGGAGGCGAGCACCTAAAGAGTTTGTAGACTTCAGTAAAGTCACCGCTATGCCGTTGTTGGTAGTTAATTGTTGGTAGCTTAAGTTCACTCAAAGAAAAGCCAAGAGTATTGGTACGCTTGTTCTATAATTAAGAGTCAACATTCAAAGAACAAGGGAGATAGGAGATGAACAGCTGCATTTTAATGGCACAAATTATTCAGGATCCAGAACTCCGTTACACTTCAGATAATCAGACACCCCTGACTCAGATGCTAGTACAATTCTCCGGTGTCAAGGCTGAGGACGCCCCATCCACCTTAAAAGTGGTAGGTTGGGGGGAATATTTGGCTAATGACATTAAAGCTAACTATTCCACAGGCGATCGCGTGGTGATTGAAGGTAGCTTAAGGATGAATCTGATTGAGCGACCAGAAGGATTCAAGGAAAAACGAGCAGAATTGACTGTTTCCCGGATTCACAAATTGGCAACAGATGATCACTTCGAGCCACAAGTCATGGCCTCGGATAGAACTTTCCAGCGTACCCCAGAACCATCCTCTCCCCAAACCTATGATAAGGTTGTATCGATGGATCAACATCGGATGTCGTCATCAGTTTCTTATCCTAGCAATACCGAACAAGATTTTGCTTATACCAGCACTGAACAAAATACTGAGCAAAGTTTTGAGTCTTCTTTTGGGTCTTCATCTCCTCAAAACCCAACCTCTGATAGCCCTAGTCATCAACACGATTTAGATGATATTCCCTTTTAGTTATTAGGAGCAAAGATTAAATTGTGTTTCAACTTCTTTACGTACTTATATATGCCCTCCAGCCTTATCTAGACCTGATTTGCTTTTGTTTGGCTTGGGGGATAATGATGATTCTAGTTTGGAGCGTTTTGTCAGCAGTCCGAGAAAGTTTTGCTGTTGCAAAACGACTGCATCAAATTCCCTGTTCTAACTGTCAGTTTTTTACTGGTGATTATCGTCTTAAATGTACCGTGCATCCCTCAGTTGCTAATTCTGAGGCAGCAATTAATTGTATGGACTTTTGTGCAAAAAATAATTATATGACAAGAGTTTAAAAGACTCGACAGTAAGGGCATTGGCTTCATCCTTGCTGCTGGGGAGGGAGCCTATATAGCAATCCTAAATTATTTGTAAAATTCCTGGAATTGTAAAAAAAAATTGGTGCCTTCTCCCTTCCCTTCTACTTCCTACTTTAAATAGCAATTCGTGTAGGAATTGATAGAATGTTTTTTCCCTGTTCCCTGTTACCTGTTACCTTTGCTAAAGCAGACCATTTCTTTCACAAATCAGATAGGATTGCTATATATAGCAATCCTAATGAAAGCATGCGTGATGGATAACACAATTACTTACCTCACAACTGCTGACCTTGATTCCACCAGGGCGATCGTTTTAGCGCAAGCAAGCGGTCTAACTTATGATGCTTTTGATAAGCAAAACCCTGCTGAGTGTCTTGAGGTGTCTCCACCGGATGGTTATGATTTTGTAGACTACTGGACTGGTGTTGATGCGATTTTTAATAAATACAAAACTGTTGAGTGTTATGGTCTAGTGTTTCGATCTCAGCAGTCTCCTTACACTTATATATTTGCCTTTAGAGGTACTTCTTCGACAGAGGATATAATAGATACTTTTGGTGTTAATCATACAACATTTGTACCTTATAAGGAAGATGTTGTAGTGCCATCTGAGCTGAGGGTTGAATCAGGTTTCTACCATATCTATTCCAATAGTGATGGGAACACACCCTCGATGCAGAATCAGGTGTTTGCCCTAGTTGATCAATATCAAGCATCTGAAAAACCGATCGATACTCTGTATATTACTGGCCATAGTTTAGGAGCTACACTGAGCACTTTCTTCACACTTGATATGGCGTTGTCTAGACCAGATATCAAGTCTGTAAGCTACAACTATGCTTCCCCTCGTGTAGGCAACCAAGCATTTGTAGAATTTTATCAACAACAGGCACCTCAACAAAACCCGGAGACACGAACTATTCGTATCCAAAATGTTTATGATAAAGTTCCTTGTGTCCCATATAAACCTGAAAGATACCAGCATTTGCCCTATGCCTATCTAGTTTCATTTTATCGAGACAACTTAATGGGTAAATTTGAGATTATCGACAATCATCATCGCAAAAATTATAAAACCGTTTTGAATTGTGCCTTCGAGAGTGAAAGTGGCTTTTGTGATAAAACCTTTGACTACGGTCAGGGCAAAACGATGAAGTCGGTGACACCAGATCCTAGTACAGTCTGTACATATTGGTAGCTCTTGGTCTGGGGATGTATAGCGGTTTTAAATTTGGTGAGGTACAGAGTGTCTGGTTTTAGGGAGCAGGGAGCAGGGAGCAGGGAGTAGGGAACAGGGAGCAGGGAGCAGGGAACAGGGAAGTGGGAACAGGGAGCAGGGAACAGGGAACAGGGAACAGGGAACAGGGAGCAGGGAGCAGGGAGCAGGGACAAAATAATGTGTACCTCATGAGTCATAGAAACGCTATATAGCTATTCTCTCTGCCATGAGGTAGAAACTGATCCCCCTAAATCCCCCTTAAAAAGGGGGACTTTAAGGCAATAAACTCTAAAAAACTACTAGTTAAAAACTAAGCGATCGCTAATCTTATAAAAGCGATTATCTGAAAGATACGCTACGCTAACGCTTAGTTTTTATTAATCCTAAAACTTCCAAAAAAAACTTTTTAAAACCCTTGACAAATAAAATTATAATCATTACAATAATCATTGTAAAGCAAAATCAAACTTTTTATGATGTCACAACAATTCAGCAAAAACTTCAAGAAACAACCTGCTCACCACACTCTGAAAGGTTCTCGTCAATCAGTACTTTATAGCATGCAAATGCTGTATGCTCTAGGCTATGCAGAGATAGCGGAATGGACGCCTCTGGAAGCGACTGATGTTCCAGGGGAAGTGAGCACTACAATCACCAAGTATTGGTTGTTGCCATAACACCTTAAATTTCTGGGGGGGTTTCCCCCCTGGCCAAGGTTTTGGTCGAATCAGATAGGATCTGATCAGGTTAGGTTTGCTAATTTTGTGACATAATAAATTGAAATAGTCGTGGATAGTATTTCTACGGCTATTTTTTTTTTGAGACTGATATAAAAAGGGAATCGGGAATCGGGAATCGGGAATCGGGAATCGGGAAAAAATTATGGTAAGCTGTTGCGTATTTAAATTAAATATTATTCAGGTAGATGCTTTGGGGCGAGTTTTGGTTGTGGTTTATACCTGGCGAGGTAATCAAATTCGTTTGATTTCAGCTCGCAAAGCCACTCGTACTGAACGTAAACAATATCTGGAGGGATGAAGATGGAAGCTGAGTATGATTTTAGTCAAGGTAAGCGTGGCGCGATTGACCCGATGCCATCTGGTAAAACTCGGATCACCATTTGTTTAGATAACGATGTTATCGAGTGGTTTCGTGAGCAGGTACATCTATCTGGTGGAGGCAATTATCAAACCTTGATTAATCAGGTGTTGTGTCAGCACATTCAGCATCAATCGATAGAAGAAGAAGAAGATCAGGAAACTATTACCATCACAGAAATTATTCAAAATCAATAAGCTTGGGAAAATTATCGATCCGGTAACGATCAAGGAATTTAATCTAAGGATTTAAAGGGGAAGTTATTAGGATAAAATTTTGATTGACTATAGTTTTATAAGACAATTCGTGAGCGTGGAAATGTTTATACTCACATCTGGCACCATTGGGATTAATCGTTGGTGAGTAGTCCCTACCAATGCGCTTTACAAGCTGATCTGATCTGTCTCAAGCACTGCCCATCCTACTTGCTTACTGGTACTTACGGAAAAACTGTCACCATTGGTGGCAGAAATGGGTGCATCTCCTAAAAGCTGTTTTACCCGGTGGCTGGAACGGGCATCTTGGTGGAATGGGCATCTTGGTGGAATGGCAATCAGGGGTGGAACGGGCATCTTGCCCGTTACAATTTTCGGACAGGCTGTCCCAACACTGCTCAAGAGGCGGAAAAAGCGTGGGCGTAGCGCATTAGCTTAATGCTTACGGAAAAACTGCAACCAATGGTTGCAGAAATTGGTTGCACTCATAATTTGGTTATTCCCTAAAAGTGTAAAGCTCACTTAGAGCAGTAAAAACAATTCCCCATTACCAATTCTTAATCCCCAATCCCATCAGGTAATTCATCCTCTAAATATCGTAAACGAGGCAACAAGTAAGCGATGGAAGTCATCAAAATAGTCAAGACTCCCATGGAAATAAACATTAGGCCAATACCACGACCAGGACCTGTACCAATCACTCTGCCAATGCTTTTTGCCACAATACTATCTTGAGTCATTAAGGGTTCAAAGAAGCGATCGGCTAATGGACCTGCAATAACATAAGACAGAGGCAGCGTCGCTAAAGCCACTGATTTCCGAAATGCAAAAACCCTTCCCTGGACTTCTGGAGCTACCTTGCGCTGGTAAATAGCTTGAATAGCACTATTGACTATGGGAATAGTTAGTAGTATTGAAAAATTTGCACAAGCGAGAAGAATAGCTGAGGGGCGAAGACCTACAAACAGCAGAGATAGACCAATGGCAAACATACTGATAAAAACAGTGGTCATTTGATTCTCTAGACCGCCCCAAATCGTCATGATTAAACCCCCAATAACCATGCCAGCATTGGCGCAGGAGACAACAATGCCCAGGGTTGTTACCGATGCAAAAGAAAGAACTAATGGGATATCGAGAACCTCAGTAGCTCCAATCAGGAAATTACAGAGGGCAATCAACAGTACCAATCCCAAAAGACCGGGTCGCTGCACGAAATAGTTCCAGCCATAGGTTAAATGGCGTTGCTGAATCAAAAAATGGTTTAATAAAAATAAAACCATGAAATGCCCTAAATGTCATAGCCATAAAACTCATAAATATGGTCATCAAATAGGAAAACAAAGATATAAATGCAACGAATGTGGACGACAATTTATAGAGGTTAAAACTGAGCGTGGTTACGATGAAAAAACTAAATTACTCTGCCTAAAAGCGATGCAGCAAGGGAACAGGGAAGGCAGCGCGGTCTTGGGGGTTCCCCCGGAGACGAAACCTGATTACGTTGAGCCTTTATGGTTGGTCGGCTATGCAGAAAAGGGGTAAAACTTAGCCGATTTTGGCGAGCCTGTCTTACGGTAACTTCTAACCATGAGCGACTGCCGTGGTTTCTCCCACTCGCGCTTTGCATGGCTGACAATGTTGGAGTTATCAATTAGGCTTTTTATTTATTATTTAAAATATAATAAAATTCCCCTTTCTGGTGAAACCATTCTGTAATTCAGCAACGCCAGATGAACTGCTACTAATGAAATTGAAACCAAAAAAAGACCCATCAAATTGGTCTATTCTATCAATAACTGTTCCCATTCGGATATAGTTAGGGTCGGCAATTACTGATGAAGAAACCCCTGCTGCTAACAATTCTGCATCAGAAAAATTAGAAATGTATTCCACTCCATCACGTAAATTTTGCCAAAACTATTCAATAGTATTCGCCCCTGAAAATCGCCCACTCATGCTAATAATGGCGATATCTGAATCTTTAATTTCTAACTCTTCTGATAATAAATTACTCATGATATCTCCTATTATAATTTTTTAGTTTTACGATGTTGCCGTCGCTTCTGACGTTGTTGTTGGGATTGACTAACTTTACGGCTACGCTGGAGATCTACTTCCTCTGATGATTGGTTGACTTTCATTCAGAGTTCCCAGCTTCTATTGCTCCTGGAAATTTTGGGATGTTTTATTCCCTTGGATGGTTTTGGGGGAGAAACTGAAATGACGGAGCATCACAAATACTGAAACAGTGGAAAACATGCACAACGCCAACCACAAGATATGGCTACTATGGAAGTACATCGCAATGAATGCGAGGGGAATAAAACCGACAATGTTACCAGCTATTGTACTATTGCGCAGCACCTTGGATTCCGTCAAGCCTAACCAATAGCCTCGCAGAATATTAAAGAGTGAATCGGACGCTGTAAACGGTACTAGCCAGATTAAGTAAACTCCCATATAATCAATAACCTCTAGATGATCTGTGAGTAAGCAAAACAGTGAATGGGGGAATAATATAAAAGGTAAAACTGCTCC
The DNA here is from genome assembly GCA_011524395.1 of Moorena sp. SS36440bin_2. GTDB lineage: Bacteria > Cyanobacteriota > Cyanobacteriia > Cyanobacteriales > Coleofasciculaceae > Moorena. The sequence goes on along the minus strand of WTKN01000268.1, from coordinate 12,035 downwards.
TAAGCCAAGAACAATACTTGTTATTCCAGATATCCGCAGCAGCCAAGGAAGTTGTTGGGTTAAATTTTGGCCATGAAAGTTCCCAGCCATGGTTTCTGTCGCATAGGAGAGTCCCTCAGTAAGCATACTCACAACTACGATGACTTGAAATAATAGGGAATTAATAGCTAAAATTTCTATTCCAAGAGAAGCACTCAAGTCAGTAAAGATAAGTAAGGTTAATCTAGTCGCTACAATTCGTAAGGTAATATCGAAACTAAATTGAAGCATTTTTGTCATTTTTTTTCTATCAAACGTTTGACTCGCAATAGCCCTAAACTGAGGCAATACACCTTCAAACGCGATATAACATAGTCCACCCAGAAGCATTAAATATTGGCTAATTGCAGTGGCAGCACCCACACCCGTACTCGCCCAGTGCCAATGCACAAGAAAAAAATAGTCCAATAGGATATTACTAACACAATTGACTGCAAAAAGAATCAAAACCTCAATGCTTTTACCTCGCCCCAATAACCATCCGATCGCGCTGAAGTTTAGCAAGACAGCAGGCGCTCCTAAAATTCTTGCTAAGAAGTAATCTCTTCCAGCCATTTTGACTTCAGGACTGGCATGAAGCAGCGCAAAGCCTAAATATTGTAGTGGATATTGCAGTAAGACCAGTAGAAAACCCAAGATTAGTGCGATTGATGAACTCCGCAATAAAATCAGCAGAACTTCCGTTTGGTCTGCACTCCCTTCAGCCTGTGCTGTAGGTCCAGTCGTTCCCATCCGTAGAAACACAAAAGTTCCGTAAATGAAATCAAAAATTACACTGGCAACGGCAACGCCAGCAAGATAACTAATGTCCTTAAGATGACCCAAAAAAGCCGTATCTACTAATCCCGCGATCGGCACCGCCATACTGGATAAAATATTTAGAATTGACAGCTTTAAGAAACGAGATAATAAACCTTTAGATATATTCTCAGTCATTAAGCTTTTAGTATAAAATTATTTAATGTTTGCTAAAAATAGCGTTTCTCAAATAAATGCACCATTTTACAGTGCAGTCACCGGGTTTCAGCCGTTTCAGGTGTATGTACCAATTTGAGAACCGCTGTAGTTTCTAAGATAAGGTTCTATCTTATAGCAGTCGAAGCAAAGGTTAGGAAATTTATAAATTATGAAACCCTTTGCTAGTATACTGTTCCCTGTTCCCTGTTCCCTGTTCCCTAGCGCCTAGGGCTATACTACAGAGACGATCGCTTTTTAGTTATAACTAAAAAGCGATCGTCTTACCTTAACTTTTTTCTTATGCTAAAAGAGTGAATAGGTGGTAAGTACCTGCACAAAATTAATTTCATTCGCTCCTAGCTCTATAGCAGGGTCTTGGGAACGACTGACGTGAATTATTTTTGTGTAACTACTTAAGAAGCCTTAGTTGCGCATTAGTATGAGGCTATCCTTCACGGTTTGCTTGATGTAACTGATATCTGCATCCGTATGGGCTGTGGATAGGAAACCCCCTAGAGAGAGGAAACTCCCTGGGCCTCGTAAGAATATACCTTTGTACATCATGTTGTAGTATAAGAACAACAACTGTTTTGCCTTATCATCGTTTAGAGCATCTTCAGCATTAGCAAAGACAAAATCAAAGTAGGAACCAAAATAATTCATGCGTATGGGGACTTCCTGTTCTGCAAAAATAGCATTCAATTCTCCAACAAATTGCGATGTACGTTGATTTAACTGCTGCTGAAGAGCTGGCCCGGCAGTATCGAGATGCTGCAGTACAGCTCGGCCTGCAGCCAATGCTAAAGGATGCCTACAGTAGGTGCCTGCGAAAAATGTCTGTTTCGCCTGAGGAAACGATTCATCCCCATAGCTCCACATTCCACCGTCGATCGCGTCCAGATAAGGAGCTTTGCCAGCAATAACACCTATGGGCATACCACCTCCAACAATTTTCCCGTAAGTCGCTATGTCAGCTTCCACGCCAAACCAAGCCTGGGCACCTCCTGGATGAATCCGAAAACCAGTTACCATTTCATCAAATATTAAAGCGATTCCAGATGCTTTTGTCAATTCCCGCAACTCTTGGAGAAACTCTTTTGGCTGGAATCCCGGGTTGCTAGTTTGTACGGGTTCTACTAGAACAGCTCCTAATTCATCTGCGCGATTTTTGATAATCTCAAGAGACTCTGGACTGCCGTAATCTAATACCAAAACATCTTCAACAATACTTTGCGGTATCCCTGGTCTGATGGGCACTCCCTGCAAATTTCCGTTTTCTTTCTGAGCTTTAGCTAGGATACCGTCAAAATGACCGTGATAAGACCCCGAAAATTTGGCTATTTTGTTACGTCCGGTCACGGTGCGAGCTAGACGAATCGCTGTCATTACTGATTCAGTACCGGTGTTACTAAATGCTACCCGTTCCATTCCGGTCATTTTACAAATTAACTGGGCTACTTCACCTGCTATTTCTGGTTGCGTACCAACTTGTATACCTAGTTCTAGTTGCTCGGCAATTGCTTTTTTGATAAAAGGTGGATTGTGACCCAATAGACTAGACCCAAATGCCATGAGACAGTCTATATATTCATTTCCATCTACATCCCATATTTTTGAGCCAAGGGATCGATTGACTACTAATTGATATGATACTTCTTTAAATGCTTTGAAAAATCCCAATCTTTTGTCAGCCAAAAAAGGACGAAATGTTTGGGACAGTTGTTTGGAGGTTTTTGTGCGCTCGCTATGCTGTTTAATTAAGTCTGCTATGCGATCTTGTTGACGATTCTTGATTGCTTGATTCATTGTAGTTTAATTTATTTTTTGGTCAATAGTATAACAAAACATTAACAAGATTAATTATAGAGGTACTTGTTTAATTCCACAGAAATCCACTGGCCTCAAAGTAGGATAAATAAGTTTTTAATAAATCCCGATTCACCTCTGGTAATTCGATACCGCTTCCTTTTAAGCCCTCAACTACATTGCTGCGATCGTACTCTATCTTCTCTTTTGTCCCCGATAGCGATTCTGGAAACTTCGGTAAATAAGGATAAAGAGGATTGTCAGGAGCTTCAATCAATTCCGAGCGCCAATCGTTGTAATCGATTTCCTCTAAGTCGTAGCCTAGCGATCGCACCCAGTTAAAGATATCCTTCAGGGGCACCGATTCTGGATTAATTACATGAAATGCCTTCCCGAAAGAATCCTCTTTTTGCGAAATAAAAAGAATCGCTTTACTCGCATAATCTACTGGAATCAGGTTTTCCTCGAAACCCTTCCACCTTGGAAAATGCTTGATTCGAATGCACCCTTTTATAAACCGCGAAAGCAAATCATCGAAATTATAAACACCCGTTTTACTACTACCCCCAATCCTCGAAGGTCGATAAACCTTTACTGGTAAACCACGGTTGGCAGCTTCCCAAACCAACTGCTCTCCCACCCATTTTGTCTGAACATAACCACTCCCAAACAAATGACGATGATTAACAGTGGCTGACTCCAGAATCGGTTTATCGCTTTGGGAGGTAGAAAACACGCTAATAGTCGAAACGTAATGAACCGGTTTAATTTTAGCCAGACTGGCCATTCTTAATACTTCTTGGGTTCCCAAAACATTTGCATTTTTTAACAGGGCATAGGACAGGAGATGATGAACTTTAACTCCAACATGGTAAATAACATCAATTTCTTGGCATAAATTATTGTACTGAGTTGCTGAGAGTCCAAAACTACTGATTCCCAAATCTCCGATAATAGGAATGATTCGAGACCTAAAATCTTCACTCCATAAGCCAGAAGTTTTTAACTTGTCCTTAAGTCTTTCCCATCCAGCATCAAGATTGTCAGCGCGAACCAAGCAATAGAGAGTGGCGGGAGTTGTTGTCAAGAGTTCATAAAGCAAATGAATTCCCAAGAAACCCGTTGCACCGGTAAGGAAAATTCGTTCAATATGACTGATAGTTTGCACCGTCGCAGTTGATGGTTGAATATCTCGAGCTAGAACAGTTTCTGTTTCTAAATTCAAAGCTTGGGATTGATAGTCTCCAGTCGCTAAAACCTGGTCGATTGCCCTCGCCAAAGCAGAAATAGAGGGATAATCAAACAAGGCGCGCAGAGACATATCTATCTCGAAAGCTTTGCGAATGCGAAACATCAGTTGAGTCGCCAACAGCGAATGACCTCCTAACTCGAAGAAATTGTCGTTAATACTAATTTGTTCCCGTTCTAGGATTTCAACCCAGATAGCAAGCAGTTTGGTTTCTGTCTCGGTTCGTGGTGCAACCAATTCTACATTGATACCAGATAGCTCTCGCTCCGGGGCGGGTAAAGCCCGTCGATCTACTTTTCCGTTCGGTGTCAGAGGCAGTTCGTCTAAAATAACAAGTATTGAGGGAAGCATATAATGTGGCAGTTTTTGCTGAAGATAATGACGTAATTCAGCATTGCTAACCTGCTCTTGAGCCACGAACGCATAAGCCACTAAGGATTTATCCCCTGGACGCTCTTCTCGAACCATGACAATCGCTTGCTTCACTTGGGGATGTTGGCTCAAAGCTGCTTCAACTTCCCCCAACTCGATGCGAAAACCTCGGATTTTCACTTGATTGTCAATGCGCCCTAAATAAACCAGTTCCCCATTGGGAAGATACCGCGCTAAGTCTCCAGTTTTATATAATTTGGCGTTGTTTGTTGCCACTGTTGAATGGTTAAAAGGGTTGGAAATAAACCGCTCGGCGGTTAAATCGCTACGGTTTAAGTACCCCCGAGTGATGCCACCGCCACCGACATACATCTCCCCGCGAACGCCCTTGGGCACCAGTTGTTGATATCGATCTAAGAGGTAAATTTGCAAATCTGGAATGGGGACTCCAATCGGGCTATCGGTTGCTTGCACATCAGCTAAGGATAAGGGGCGATATGTGACGTGAACCGTGGTTTCGGTAATGCCATACATATTGACTAATTGCGGTTGGCGATCGCCGTGCCTATCAAACCAGGGCTTGAGAGCGGACATATCCAAGGCTTCCCCACCAAAAATGACGAATCTTAAGTTCAGTTTGCCTTTTATCAAATTATCTATTTCTATGAGTTGGTAAAAGGCTGATGGTGTTTGATTGAGAACTGTCACTCCCTCGGATATTAATAGCTGGTAGAAAGCTGCCGTATCCCGACTCGTCCAATAGGGAATGACAATCAGCCGTCCCCCATAGAGTAGGGCACCCCAGATTTCCCACACAGAAAAATCAAAGGCATAGGAATGAAACAGAGTCCAAACATCTTTTTCGTTGAAACCATACCAAGAATCCGTCGCTGTAAACAAACGGGTCGCATTAGCATGGGTGACTAATACACCTTTTGGCTTACCTGTAGAGCCAGAAGTGTAAATGACATAGGCAAGATTCTGGGATTTGACTTCACTAACTGGATTCTGGGAATTTTGCTCTTGAATTTTTTCCCAGTCGGCATCCAAACAAACAATTTCCTGGCAATGAGAGATCCGATCCGACAATTCCGATTGAGTTATCAAAATCTTGATTTGGGAATCCTGGGCGATATAATCCAAACGGGTTTGTGGATTAGCAGGGTCTAAAGGAACATAAGCTCCCCCGGCCTTGAGAATTCCCAAAATACCTACAATCGTTAAAAGCGATCGCTCTACGCAAAGACCTACTAAAGTATCCGGTTGAACTCCCAATTTTTGCAGGTAACCAGCCAGTTGATTTGCCCGTTCGTTTAATTCTCGATAGGTAAGTTGGTTCTCTTCACAGCGTACCGCGATGGCGTCCGGTGTCTTTTCTACTTGAGTTTCAAACCATTGATGCAAACAGCACTCGGTAATTTCATAAATTTCCGGCTGCGGTGCAATATACAAATCTCTTTCTCCCTGGTCGAGAAGCGGTAAAAAACCAACCGGACATTCTGGCTCTGTGACAATCGCTTTTAATAAAATCTGAAAATATTTTGCCATGCGAGCGATAGTCTCTGGCTCGAATAGCTTGACATTGTATTCTAAGGTTCCTTGCAATCCGCTTTCTACTGTTTCTCTTAAAGATAAAGTCAGATCGAAAGTAGCACCCGCAGTCGGTTCCATGAAATCAAGTCGCTCTGTTTCTATTTCCGGGAATGCGAGGTTCTCCTGGGTTACATTTTGCAAGACAAACAGAACTTGAAAGAGGGGGTTATGGCTGAGGTGACGCTCAATAGAGAGTGCTTCTACCAGGCGATCGAAAGGAACGTCAGCATGAGCATGGGCTTCTATTGCTGTTTGCTGGACAAGATCGAGGAGGTTTAAAAAAGTTGGATTATCCAGCAGTTTAATTCGTAAAGCCAAGGTACTGACGAAAAAGCCGATGAGTCCTTCGGTAATAGCCGGATTGCGGTTGGCGATCGCCGTTCCCACCACAATATCATCCTGGTTGCTATAGCGAGAGAGTAAAACTGCCCAGGCTGTTAATAGGGTCACAAAGAGGGTCGTTCGCGACTGCTGGCTCAATGTTTTCAGCTTTTCGGTTGTGTTACTATCAATTTTCAGGGGTACGATACCGCTTTGGAACCCTGCCCCGACATTATTGCTGCGAGGAAAATCTGTTGGCAACTCTAAGAGTGGTGGTGTGTCGGCAAGTTGCGATCGCCAGTAATTTAGTTGCTCTTCCACAACATCCCCAGCCAAATATTGATGCTGCCAATGGGTATAATCCGCATATTGAATCGGCAGCGGAGGCAACCCACCCCCAACCCCCTCCTGGGAGGGGGCGAAGGAGGTGGGTTGACAAAATGCGGTGTAGAGAACTGATAACTCTTTTAAGAAAACCTGTATCGACCAATCATCGCTAATGACGTGATGTATTGTTAGCATCAGGTGATATTCGCGATCGCTTAAACGAATCAGCACCATTTTTAACAAAGGAGGTCGAGCCAAATCGAATATCCAACCTTGTATTTCCCTCGTAATTTCTTCTACCTTGGCACTACGTTCTGTGGCGGGTAAGTCTTGTAAGTCTGAAATATCCAGGGAAAATGGCAAAGAAGGGGCGATCGCCTGGACGGGAACGCCATCAACTAGGTCAAAACTCGTTCGCAGAATTTCGTGCCGTTCGATAATAGCTTTAATCGCCTTTTCCAAACAACCGATATCAATTTTTCCCGTCAAACGAAAACCACGAAAAAGGTTGTAAATATTTTTTTTAGTTTCTAGGCGATCGAGGAACCAGAGGCGCTGTTGTGCTAGGGAGAGAGGGATTTTAGTTTCTCGAAGAGTTGGCGTCGGGACTAAAGGAGGTAAAGATGTTTCTGCTTTAGCCGACTCTAGGTATTTGGCAAATTCGGTGATTTCTGGGGCAGCAAAAATAGTTTTTAGCGGCAGATCGATGCCAAACTTTTCGGAAATCCGGGCTAAAACTCGGCTAGCATGAAGAGAATTTCCCCCCAAATCAAAGAAATTATTCTCAATGCCAATCGGCTTCAAATTAAGTACCTCAGACCAGATATTGACCAAGGTTTCTTCTGTAGTAGTACGAGGAGGAACAATATCTAGTTCCAAAGTCGATAAAACTGATTCTGGTTCGGGTAAAGCCCGTCGGTCAATTTTACCAGTTACAGTTAACGGTAATGACTCTAGCCAAATAAAACAAGCGGGAACCATGTAACTGGGTAATTTGTCTCCCAACGCAGCTTTTAATTCTTTTGCTGTAGGTTTGTTTTGGGAATTTACCGGAGTCAGATAAGCTACTAGCTGTTGATCGCCCACTGCTCCCCCTGCTTCTGTTTGGGCAACTACAACCGCCTCTCGAACAGCCTCTAAGTTCAACAAACTGGCTTCGACTTCTGTGGTTTCAACCCGATAACCTCGGATCTTGACCTGAAAATCTTTACGACCCAGGTGCAGCAAACAACCATCGGGTAATAACTTACCTAAATCACCGGTTTTGAAATATCGATCCTCGCCATCGGTAATAAACACTTGCTTGGTTCGCTCAGGCTGTTCCCAGTAGCCTAAAGCGACTTGGCGAGAACGAACCACAATTTCACCAACCTCTCCCGGAGGCACCTCTTGCCCAGATTCATCCCATAGCAAAACATCCGTGCCCTCAACGCTATAGCCCGCAGGCACCGTGGCACCAGTGAGCACGGTTTCTTTAGTAATGGGAAATTGTCGCACTGGACTAATCTCTGTACCTCCGAGATTCACCATTAGGGTGCATTGGTCGGAAAAGTTTTCCTGGAAAAGTTCGGCATCTTGTCGGTAAACCGTTTCGCTGCCAATTTGGATTAGTCGTAACTTGGGAAAATCTCCAAGCCCATCCAATGTTGAAACAAAGTGACGAAACAATGTCGCCACCGCAAACATGACCGTGATCTCATTATCTCGCAACCATCGACCTAACTGATGTAAGCCAATTTGCTTGACATCGAGGGGGAATAGGGCTGCTCCATTCAACAGTGCACAGTAAATATCTCGCACTGCACCACCAAAGGCAGCTGAGTACAACAGTGAAAAGCGATCGCTAAAGCTAATCTTACCGCTGTTGGTATAGTTCCGGCATAGATTCAGGACATACCGATGGTTTTGGAGCACACCCTTGGGGCGTCCTGTAGAACCGGAAGTGTAAAGAATATAGGCCAGCTCGTCAGGATGATACTTAATTTCTAAGTTCTCATCTGAAATCCCTGGTTCGAGGCTGTCAATCCTTAAAATATCTTGGCTCAAAACATCTTGGCTCAAAATCCTCTGCTCAAACCCTGAAGCATCGAGATGGTAGCGATCGCTTAAAATTAACAAGGCCTTTGAGTCCTTAAGAATCAGGCTCAGGCGAGACTCTGGCAACGATATATCTAAGGGAACATAAAATTTCCCGGCTTTGAGTACCCCCAACATCGCCGCAATCATGCTTGGTCCGGTCTCAAATAACAGAGCAACCGGTTCAGACCCAGCCCCAAGCTTGGTTATAACGGCTCGTGCAATCCGGTTCGCCCATTGATTTAAGGCGTTGTAGGTTAGCTGTTGTCCTGGAAAACCGATGGCAAGACGATTCCCATGACGTGAAACCTGTTCTTCAAACTGCTCTACAATTGACCGTTCAACATTTTCTAAGGGGAAAGCCTCAAAGGTCTGGTTCAGACTATCGTTGTCGTTCAGGGTCAGGGGTTTTACAGAGGGATTCATCGTTTGAGCTTAGGTGTTTGAGCTTAGGTGTTTGAGCTAAGTGTTTGAGCTTAAGTATTTGAGCTAATGTGGTTTGGAGTGATCTGTTAGGGATAAAACCTGTCTCGTTAGAGGCTCAGTTCCATGGCTGCCATCGGCTGAATAGTCTCAGCAGCATGGTTCAAAGCCAGTTGAACCGGATTAATCACCTCTGCAGCCGACAAAAACTGCTCGACAGGGCCCGTCGTTTTTCCTTGCAGCCACTCCAGCAAACAGGGAATTTCGCTACAGCCTGCGATGATACAATCCGGGTCAGGTTGGGTTTTGAGCAGCTCCACAAAGAAGCGTTCCCCTAATTCACAGGTGAGATCACGATTAGAGGCTTTTACCCCCTGATAAATGCAGTCCATCAGCGTTGACTGCAAAGCATCACTTGGTTCGATCAGGTCAATGCCATTGGCCTGAAGGCAATGAGCGTAAACCTGTCCCCATCGCGTGGCACTGGTACATAGAAGTAACGGTCGCCGCGAAGCCTGAGCTCTGAGATGCTCCACCACAGATTCAATTAACGAAATCCACTGGAGTTTAATCGCAATCTGGGGATGATTGAGCAAAAGCCGCTGCCAGGCTTGGGGAAGGAAGTAATGGGCAGCATTACACAGGACAATCACTTGGATCGGAGTATGGCGTGTATAACATTGTGCAACTCCCACTCGAATTGCCATCTCTAACATCGCCACTAACTGCTCCTCGGCCAAGGTTTTCGCCAAGGTTTTGCTGCCAGCTTGCCTTTTCTCGGTCATAACTGTTGTTCGATTCGGCACTGCACAGGCCTGTAACAACACAATTTCCCGAGTGTTTTGAAACATCTCACAAGCTTGCTCAAATCCCTCCACCCCTGGGATAGGACCCATCCCACCAATTAAGAGTAAGGGGGGAGCAAGGGGGTGCTCAGGCCGGAGTACCATCACCTCTGTGGGATAGTCTTGATCCGCAATCACTTCTCCCAAGTCATGGTGGAGCCTGGCGATGTCAGCTAATCTTCGTCGGTAGGCTGGCAGCGCCGTAATCGCCTGTTGAGCTGTTTCAAAACAGTACTGATGCTCTGGGTTAAGACGCGCAGATGAGGGGTTCGTTTGCATGATTTTCTTGAGTCATCATGTCAGTGAAGTCTACCATGACACCACCTAAACGATTCAAATATTCCACAAATAAGTTCTGAGCCTGTTGGTAATCAATGGATGTGTTTGTCGCTTGACAATAGGCATTCAAGGCTTTAACCACTACCAAAAAGTGATCCACTTCCGTCTCATCTGCCACATGGGCGTGGATATAGGTCAGGGCTTGCTCTTTTTCTGCACCAGAGAAGGAGTAATGACGATCAATGAGATCACTAAAAGCCGAAAGAGCGATGCTATACTCACCGTGGTTATAGATCTCAGAAAACATATTGGTGAACAGTCCCTTGGGAATATCATTCACTACCATGTTCTGATAAATCCATTGTTTAAACTCTCTGGCTTTCGGTAAGCAATACTGGTCTAATTGCCAGGAAGCATCATCCAAAAAACCCCCAGCCAAACGGTGATACAGCTCCGCATGGGTTTGACCGCCATAGTCTAAACCGAGGTCTTCATAACTGGTTTCAGCGTTGAAGGCTCCGGCCATGAATAACTGTTCCCGATCTGAAGAGGGATTTTCCAAAGCCAGCCGTTGTAAGCGACAAGATAGACCATAGATCGCCAACATCTTGAGGTGAGTCGCCTTCCAGGAGTTAAAGAAATGAGCCAGAAATGACTTAGACCAACGATGGGTAGGAACCAGTGCAAAGAAATTATCAATCTTGCTTACTGCCTCCGTTGCTTCACAGAAAGCTTGAGTCAATGACCGCCTCAACTGGGCGTCATCCACCATACTTATTAGAGGATTTACCGTTTCATACAAGGAAATAGTCATACCAAAAATTTCCACCCACAATTGCCTGTTATTGATAATACCTCATCCGGCTCGCGTGTCAACATTTAATTTTATTTTTAAAGTGATTTTAAGGTGAATTTAAGAAACAATATTTTGCAATTCAAGATGTAGTATATATATATATATATATGTAGTATGCTGCGATAAATTATTTATTTGGCCAGGATTAGGGCTGCTGGGACGGTTAGGCTTTCCTTCTGAGGCTGTAGTCTGAAATCTACCGGATTCTGTATTAATCGCGCACATTGATCCCAACCCATAAGGCTTATAATTACCTCAAATGTTAGACAATGCAGCCTTACGGTTTAGTCCCCTTGACTCTCCTAATCCTAGAAATGAGGTCACATCAACCCTTCAGAGTTCCAGTCTTTCTCTAAGTCCGTATTTTCGTTCCTCTGTGTTCTCTAGGTTTCCTGATCTTCTTAGTTAACTACCTTAACTAGTAGAACACAGCTTATTCAGGGTGCATCTCAATATTTGTAAAAAATAAGAGAAATGGCGTAGGGTTCGTTAGGGAAGGGCTAGCTCTGATTTTCCAAATCTTTCCCAGTGTTGAGAAAGCCAGTCCCGTAACGCACCACCGGATCAAACCGTAAAAATGAGATGCACCCGCTTATTCATAGCATAGCTGATTTACCTAAAACTTGACATTCTTCAATGATTTCCACCGCTGATATCATAAAATGCCATTTTTTTAAAAAACTTGTTATCAAATTTTATATAAGTAATACTTAATAAACTTAATTAATGTATAAGGCTTTATTATAAATATAGTTATTATAGTTATAGCGGTTTTAATAGTAATGAGTTATTAATAATTTTTTACAATTGTTCCTCTAGGGCGTGTCATCAAATAGGAATCAATCTAGTTTAGAATCGATAAATGTAGAGAGTTGAGTCAATCAGGAGCCGT
>WTKN01000243.1 GCA_011524395.1 Moorena sp. SS36440bin_2 | reverse complement strand
TTGCCTATTGCCTATTGCCTATTGCCTATTCCCTATTCCCTATTCCCTATTCCCTATTCCCTTTTGTCACCTACCATCACCAATTTCCCTCTCAATTCTGGGTCTATATTAATTAATTGAGTACCAGATCAAATAATCGGAGGTCACACTTGACTAATAAAGGTCTGATAAAACACCTAAAATGGGCTAAACGGGCTCTAATTGCTTTAATCCTCCCAATTTTGATATGCCTATGGGCACCACCAGCCCTTGCCCAAGCTGATCTCACGATCACCCCTAAGAGTATGACTGTGGCAGGTACCAGAGGTTCTAGCACCACCCGCAGCTTACTCGTGCGCACGACTAACGTCATCAAGGATTTACAAATCATCTGCCTAGACCTGAATACTCAGGATGGCCAAGAAATTTTCCCCGCTAACTTGATTCAGCCTACTTTACCAGGGGAGGAGATTGAGGCCAATAGTCTACTCTCTATCCCGATCGAGTTTCAATTAGATCATGCCCCCAAAAGTGGAGAATTTAGTGGTGAATTTCTGATCAAGTACTCAGAAACTGAACTAAGCGTACCATTAACAGTCCGAATTAAAGACCCCTTCCCCATACCTCTGGTAATCATATCCATTGGGGTTGTATTGAGCATAGCTGTATCCGGCTACCGTAACCGAGGTAAACTACGGGACAAAATTCTGGTGCGGGTTGGTCAATTGCGTACCCAACTGCGCAGTGACCCCCAGTTAGCTGATACATCACTAGCCGATCAATTCAACTCAATACCAAATCCCTTCAAGACCCGAATTGAAGCCCATTTGCTAGATGTCGATATGGCTTTGCAGGGGGAACGTTGGAACGATGGTAATCAGGCAATCAAGCAAGCAGAGTCAGTGTGGCTGAAATGGCGCAAAGGTCGTGAAGACTGGCTAGCACTCCTGAATTATGCTCAGACCCTGGAACAAAAAATACCCACCACTCCGGATCTTGACCCCCGTTATCTACAGTCAGTACGCCGTAATTTGCAACAGGCAATCCGAGAGGCACCTGACCAAAATCCTCAAGACTTGTATCAGCAGTTAGATGACTTTGGAAAACAGATTAATCAATACCTGCAACTGGATGCTAAACTCAGCGACTTAGACAACCTGCTGGTGGAAACCACCATATCAACACAAGAGTTACAGACTTGGCAACGTCAGGAAAAGACTTTGCGCAATAAGTTGAATAATCTCGAACCTACAGATAAAAAAGCTGCTCAGGAGTTGAATGGTCAAATCGAAAAAGCCATCACTCTACTAGCTAAACAAATACCAGCTAACTCCACTAAGTTAGGCTTCCTCATCAGCCAACCTGAATTATTGCAGAGAGCACCAGGAATCGATACACCACGGATAGTTATCCAAGAGCCAAGACTAGCAAAGATTCGCCTTTGGATTTTCTCTGCAATCAGTTATGCGATCGCAATCGTCCTACTTGCTGGTAGTGGCTTCATTGAGCTATACACCTATAAATCCACCTTTGGCGCTAACCTCTGGAGTGACTATGGATTCCTCCTCGCTTGGGGGTTTGGTGCCGAAGCCAGCCGGGATGCCATTGCAAAAGTAGTGGCAAATTTGGACTTACCAGGATTGACATAATCACTCGATCAGGTTAGCAGGTTAGCAGGTTAGCAGGTTAGCAGGTTAGCAGGTTAGCAGGTTGAAGGTTAGCAGGTTAGCAGGTTAGCAGATTAGCAGGTTAGCAGGTTAAAAATTATCTTCTGAACCTTGGCCTTAAGGCCGTAGGCCACGCTGCGCGAACGGCCACGCGTTCGCTGAAAGCGGGACGAAGTCCATCGCGTTCAACCAAATAACCTTAAACTAAACCACCTTCAACCTTCAACCTAGTAACCTTCAACCTTCAACCTAGTAACCTTCAACCTTGGCCAAAAGGCCACGCGTGCGCGTTCAACCTTCAACCTTGGCCAAAGGCCACGCGTGCGCGTTCAACTCCCAAAGCCGAGCAACCGAACATCAGTAATTCAATTAATAGCTACCAATAGGTTGTTATAGCGTTTATCATAGCTATGAGGTACACATTATTTTTTCCCTCTTCCCTCTTCCCTGCTCCGAAGTCCCTGCTCCCTAAAACCCAGAGATTTGTACCTCATGGGTATAATACTTGCTATAAATTGGTGTTACTTGGGCAAATTGACTGGGAACTATATAACTGTAACCACATTGGATTTTTCAGTCAATCGGGATTAACGTGTCAAACACAGAATCTTTAAGTGTTGAGCTAAAACAAGCTTTTCTTCGATTAATTGCCCAGCAGACAGGATTAGTTATTAAAGAAGCAGACCAAGACAATTTAATTGAAACCATCCTTGTGAGAATAAAATTTCTCAAATTTGGTTCACCTGAAAGTTACTATCAGCTCTTAAAGTCTCCAACTATAGAAAGTAATCAAGAATGGCAAAAACTAGTTATTTTGCTGACTAATACTGAAACTTACTTTTGGAGAGACAAAGGTCAGTTTAATACCTTAAAAGAATACATTATTCCAAAAATAATTCAACAGCAAAATAACTACAAAACAATTCGTATTTGTAGTGCCGGTTGTTCAACTGGAGAAGAACCCTATTCTCTTGCTATTCTCATCCATACAATTCTTCCTGACTTAGAAAACTGGAAGGTTAAAATTTTGGGAATAGACATCAATAAATATGCCCTAGAAACTGCAAAAAAAGGAATTTACAGTTCTTGGTCATTTAGAAATATTAATCCAGACATAAAGCGTGACTATTTTCGGGTAATCAACAATTCCTATCACATCGATAATCGTATCAAAAAAATGGTCACCTTTCAAATGGTTAATTTAGTAAACGATTCATTTAACAAGCAAAACAATGATCTAAAATACCTTGACTTACTTATTTGCCGTAATGTTTTCATTTACTTTGACTATTCTGCTAAAGCCAAGGTTTTAGATAAATTTTATGATACCCTCAAACCCTTAGGATATCTGATCACAGGTCATGCTGAACTATATGGTCATAATTTAAGCAAGTTTGAGACAAAAGTATTTCCAGAATCCCTAGTCTATCAACGTAGAGCCAATAATTTAATCCTTAAAACACCTCCTCTGGTATCCCTAACCAGTGAGGTAAAGAGTGAGGCAAAGAGTGAGGCAAAGTTTCCTCCGGTAAAGAACTTATCATTAGACGTCTTGCAGAAGTCACGACCTTCGGAACAGGAACCGATAACAGCAACATTTAGTAATACACAAAAAACTAATGTTGCAATAGATATATGGTCGGTTGATTATACTCCTATCAACATAATCAAGTCTCAAGAAAATACAAAGTTTCAAAAAACTGCACAGGAGGTGATCACAGAAGTAGAAATTCTTTTACAAAAATACGATTATGTTTTAGCAATTAAACAATTAAATAATTTGCTAAAAATACATGGTAATAATTTTAAGGCTTATTATCTCATGGCTCAAATTCACGCCAATATTGGTAAATATGAAGAAGCAATTAACTATTGCCAACAAGCTTTAGCTATAGATTACCTTTCTGTTAGTCCCTATTACTTGTTGGCACAAATTGCTGAAGAGCAAGGAAATCTAGTAGAAGCCAAACGAATTTTAAAAAAAATTATTTATATTGAACCCTCTTCTATTAGGGCTTACTTAGATATAATCCATATTTGTAAGAAAGAAAAAAATAAAAAACAAACCATAAAGATGAAGCAAGTAGTTATTAACATACTCAAGCAATTATCTCCCAATACTATAATAAAAGACTATCAAAATATGACTGCTGATGAACTAATTATCAAACTTGAAACAGAATTAAACGATTATTTACTATAGCAAAATAAAGAGGGAACAGGGAACAGGGAACAGGGAACAGGGAACAAGGAACAAGAAACAATAATTATCACAATTACTAAAGGGATTTCTATAGCGTTTATATGACTCATGAAGTACACAGAATTGTTTGACTATTGCCTCTTGCCTTCCCCTCCTGGGAGGGGTTAGGGGTGGGTTCCTCTTCCGAAGTCCCTGCTCCCTGCTCCCTGCTCCCTAAAAACCAGAAATTTGTAGCTCACAAGTCGTAGAATTGCTATATTTAAATAATTCAACACGCCAAATAACCCTTCTTTGTCACCAGTAAAGAACCACCAACATCTTCTTCCACGACTTTTATCAACTTTGATAAGAAGCTTAAGTGGCGAGGCCGCTGTAAACAAACCACTTCGCAAGATTGAGCCAAACTAGCGCACTTTTCAAACTGCATCACCTCCCCAGAACTAAATAACTTCATCAACTCCGAATGCTGCATCAGAGCTATTAGCCCTGCTTGCTTTTTCATGGGCTCGCACTTTACCTGTGATCCAGAAGCCAACAAATAAATCCGACTAATCGGCAACGATCTTTGGGGAAAATTCCGCGCTAACTGCAAACTCCGCTTTTCTAACTTTAGATGCAACTCCCATAGCGACTCCCAATTGTAGCCCAGCATCTCCGCCACCTCACGACTGAGCTTAATTTGAGGAAATCCAGGTGTAAGCATAGCCTTGCCCTCCTTCCAGCTCACTGGAGCCACATCATCGGCAACCACTGCATATCCCTGGGCCTGCAATGCTGCAGCAATCGTTGACTTTCCCTCACCAGAGTTGCCCAAGAATAAAA
>WTKN01000195.1 GCA_011524395.1 Moorena sp. SS36440bin_2 | reverse complement strand
TAGCGACTATTCATATGTGGATTAATAAAATTATATTAGTGGGATAGGTTCATTAGCAATCAAACTTTTGTCACTAAGATTAGTATTACCTTGAGCGTTAATGGTAATATTGCCAGCTACTGCATCTGGTATCGATTCTCCTGAAGTCAATCCAGCTTGTAAAGTGGATTGAGACATGTCGAAATTCGCAGCATTGATGGCAATAGTTCCGCCATTAACTGAAGTGACATCTACCAAGCTACCGTTGCTCAAGGAAACATCAGCTAGTTGGACACCATCGGGAAAACTAACGGATGTCGCGCCATTGAGGGCAACTGTTCCTGGACTGGATAATCCTCCTAATTCCACTCGTCCGCCGGGCACTTGTAGGGTGGCACCATTGAGGTTAACTTCACCCCCAAGTAAAGCCATGGTTTGCCCTGTATCTATGCCTAAACTAGCTCCTGTCACGTTTACTGGACCAGGATTGCTACCATATTGCAAACCGATGGGAATATTGATAGTTAACAATGGTGGAGCATTTGGATCACTAGCACTAAAGTTGAAACCATTGTCAAATACCGTACTATCAGCAGTGCTAGCCACAAAGGAGCCTGCTACATCTAAGCTGGCATTGCTTCCAAAGTTAATACCATTGGGATTAAGCAAAAATAAATTAGCGCTACCGTTTACTCCCAAGGTGCCCAGAATTTGAGAGAGGTTGCTGCCAGTGACACGAGTCAAAATATTAGTAATCCCATCGGGATTATCAAAATACACTCGTTGACCATTACCAACATTAAATTCGATAAAACTATGGAATAAGTTACTATCTCGTATTGCTCCCCCTTCAATTAAATCTGCTATTGCACCACGGATAGTTTGATTGGGAGTAACGATTGAATTTTCATTTCCCAAAGTATTATCTGGGGTAATTTGAGCGAGGGTGGGTGAGGCAAGTAATAAACATAAACTACTGACTTCGAGTAATACCACTAAGCCTAATTGCATTAGTGAAATGGGTTCTGTTGGTAGCCTTTCTGTGAGGGGATGAGCGTTTTGGGAAAAGGGGAAGCTGACGCATTTCATGGGATTGTCTGGCCGATTACTCTCAGTCTTAGAGTTCCCGGCACTGTTGGTCAGAGTCACACCTGTCCCGTAGCGCCATAGTCCCAAGTGCTGTTACCGTACGCAATAATAAGGAGAGAACCAGGAAATGAACGGATTCGACTGAGGTGAATCAGCCACTAACTCCACCACTCCGTCGTTATTAATAATCCAGCGATTAGCTTCAACAATTCTAGACGGACGTGAGTTACCTGGATTAGCAGCACTAGAAGCACTAGAAGGATTTTTCCGACGGCGAGCGGTGTGGCGAGGTAATGGCCGTAAATCCATCCACAGGGTTTGACCCCTCAGCGGTTTAGTGGGGTCTGTGGGTAAGCCACCGCGCCCAAATTCGGTAAATTGATTACCTTCATCAGTACCGCAACCAGTGGCAACTAGCAGTTTGGGATTAACAAAAGTGGACGGTAGCTCGAATAATCCCGCGTTAGGGTCAGAGTATGGTGCATTAATTTCGACGGTACCGCTAAAGGAAGCTCCCCGTTCGGAAGTGGCGGTAATATCACTATCTGGGGTAAGTTCAACTCGAAATTCAGTGCCAAAAATGCCTAAGGCATTGATGAAAACTTGCCCCCCAAAGCTATTTACAGCATTGGCCGTGATATCGCTATTGTCGAGGGCAACTAGCAAATCAGTATCGATAGTAATATTACCGCCAGTAGCAGAACCTTGGGCATTGGTAGTGATGTTACTGCGATCGCGCATTACAATCAGCTCAGAATCCAGGATAATATTGCCCTGATCTCCAGCATTAACTTCCGCAGAAAGGGTAGCACCCCCGTCTAATAGAATCGATTCAGCGGTAATGTCAAGATTACCAGCCTTGGCATTATCCCCATTACCACGAGCACTAACGGAAATTTCGGCACTATCACGAACTCTCAAGTTGTTACTGGTAATGGTCACGGAACCCGCAGCCGAGTTACCTTCTGAGAAGGCTGCAATGCGACTACGATACTGAGGGTCTTCTGAAATACCAGTGACTTCTATGTCATTAACATTGAGGATGATATCCCCAGCTTCACCATCCCCTAAGCTAGACGCAATCACCTGTCCACCATCGAAGATGTGCAAGCGTTCAGCATCTATGGTTAATTGACCGCCATTGCCAGTGGCTTCTTCATCCACGGAAACTAACACACCACTGACCGCACCAGTAAAATCGACAAAAGCATCACTGACCTCGACCTCAGTGGCACGAATGGTAATACTGCCAGCATCCCCAGAACCAACCGCAGAGGCTTGGAGACGTCCCCCCTCTGCCACTCGCAAACGCCCAGTTTCAATTACTAGATTGCCCCCCTTCCCAACAATTTCCTCCCGAGTGGTATCAATATTTAGTCTACTGGTGAATATGCCGCTAGAGAATGTACCACTAGCATCAGTACCAATCACATCTACCGACTCTGAGGCGTACACCGTTATATTTCCGGCATCCCCATCTCCAGAAGTATCAGAAAAAAATTCTGCTCCATCACTGACAAGCAAACGCTCGGTTTCAATGGTTAAATTGCCACCATCGCCAGATTCCTCTGTAGCTGTAACGAAGGCGCTAGGACGTATACCATTAGGTGAGCGACCAATGGCTGAGACGACCTTAGCTCTTATCGTTATACTGCCCCCCCTATTGAGATCTCCCCGATTAAGCGAGTTGATCTGAGCGCCATTATGCAACTGCAAAACTGGAGTTTCAACAACCACCCTGCCGCCATTGCCAGTTGCTCCATTTCTGGCATTGCTAGCGATTCTGCCCCGAGAGGTTGTTACTCCCAGAATCACAGATTCTGTCGCCGTAATGGTAATATCACCAGCATTACCTGAGCTTGAGGTGCTCGTACTTAGACCACCCCCGTTCACCTGGAATTGTTTGGTATCAATCACTAGATTACCGGCATTACCACTACCTCGGGAAATGCTTGAGATACTTGATCGATTCACTTCGAGCAATGAGCCGATAGTTAAGGTAATATTGCCACCAGCACCCGTATCAAAGGTATCGGTAGAAATTCTACCAGGATTGTTCAGTATCAATTTGTCGGTATTAATCGTTAAGCTGCCACCATTACCTGTCCCTCTCGATTCCGAAAATAAGCCGCTCCTGGCTTCTTCCATATTAGGATTAAAGTTAGCCGGATTGAAAGGGTCTTTGGGCAACGAGACTCCTTCAGTGCCAAGGTTTTCTAAAGACACTTGCAGGGTGTAAGTGTCCCCGACTTCTGGTGTTGCGCCCTGGATCAATTGATTATTCCTAGCACTAGAGGGGAAGACACCAACTCCGAGTAAGTAAACCCCTGGTGAGGTGATGGTGGTATCAATTAAAGAGTCGAGGGTTGAACTGCCAAAGCTTGCTATACTGCCACCGGCACCATCAGCAGCTTCAGAATCGTCATTGGCCTCTAATAATTCTCCTGTGCGTTGATTAAATAGAAAAATCTCAGTATCTACGCTGCCGTCTTCCCTAGTAAACCCATTGTCGATGTCGAAAATAGCTCGACTGTTGCCATTCGTGATACTGAAGGAGAAGTAATCGAATTGATTTTCGGCTGCACCCAAGACAGTGGTGCCATTAATAATCTGTTCTGGAGTCCGTTCAATGGAAACATAGGGTATTCCCAATGGTCCGGATTCCGCTACGTTGGGATTGGGGTCAGTAATAAACTCTAGAGCATTTAAGTCAAAGGTTTCTAAGTCCAACAAAGGATTAGGCACAAAATCCCGACTTTCCCCAGATATGGTGACGCTTTCGCTAGCGTTAATGGTGATATCTCCAGCATTGCCTAGGTTAGTAGTAGCAGTGACAATCTGTCCACCAGTTTCCAGGACTAAGGTATTGAGATGGAGTGCGATCGCACCGCCATTACTACTACTGTTGGTTACTGTACCGATAAATCCCCGATTACCTAGATTCAGTGACCCTTGGGTATTGTTAAGGGTAATCTGGCCTCCTGGGCCACTAGTGTCAGCAGCGGAACGAGTCAGAATACCACTAAATAACCCATCTTCAGTAAAACCGGAGATATCAATGGCACCATTAGCCTTAATCTCAATATCTCCTGATGCCCCATTGCTATTGGTAATGGTTTGAACTCTTGAGCCACCAGTGATAGTTAGGGCACTAGTGCTTAGCTGGATGTTGCCACCATTGCCGATAGCACCTGTTAGTAAATCATTAGCAATCAAACTCTTGTCACTGAGAGTGGTATTACCATTAGCATTAATAGTGATATTGCCAGCTACTGCATCTGGTATCGATTCTCCTGAAGTCAATCCAGCTTGTAAAGTGGATTGAGACATGTCGAAATTCGCAGCATTGATGGCAATAGTTCCGCCATTAACTGAAGTGACATCTACCAAGCTACCGTTGCTCAAGGAAACATCAGCTAGTTGGACACCATCGGGAAAACTAACGGATGTCGCGCCATTGAGGGCAACTGTTCCTGGACTGGATAATCCTCCTAATTCCACTCGTCCGCCGGGCACTTGCAGAGTAGCACCATTGAGGTTAACTTCACCCCCAAGTAAAGCCATGGTTTGCCCCGTCTCTATGCCTAAAGTAGCTCCTGTAACGTTGACTGAGCCAGGATTGCTACCATATTGCAAACCGATGGGAATATTGATGGTTAACAATGGTGGGGCATTTGGATCACTCGCACTAAAGTTGAAACCATTATCAAATATTGCACTATCAGCAGTACTAGCTACAAAAGAGCCTGCTACATCTAAGCTGGCATTGCTTCCAAAGTTAATACCATTGGGATTGAGCAAAAATAAATTAGCGCTACCGTTTACTCCCAAGGTCCCCAGAATTTGAGAGAGGTTGTTACCAGTCACACGAGTCAAAATATTAGTAATGCCATCGGGATTATCAAAATACACTCGTTGACCATTACCAACATTAAATTCCAGAAAACTGTGGAATAAGTTACTATCTCGAATTGCTCCCCCTTCAATTAAATCCGCTACTGCATCACGGATAGATTGATTGGGAGTAACTATTGAATTTTCATTCCCCAAGGTATTATCTGGGGTAATTTGAGCTAGAGTTGGTGAGGCAATTAATAAACATAGACTACTGACTTCAAGTAATACCACTAAGCCTAATTGCATTAGTGAAATGGGTTCTGTTGGTAGCCTTTCTGTGAGGGGATGAGCGTTTTGGGAAAAGGGGAAGCTGACGCATTTCATGGGATTGTCTGGCCGATTACTCTCAGTCTTAGAGTTCCCGGCACTGTTGGTCAGAGTCACACCTGTCCCATAGCTGCTAAAATAAACGCTATAGCACTGGTCAAACCGCAAACCAGTACTCGCATGTGAGAAACTATTACTAGTTAATGATAAAGTAGTACTGGTAAGTGAGAAACTAGTACTAGTTAACGAAAAACTAATACTAATTTGTTATAGACCAGTACTGGTTAAGGACAAACTAGTATTGGTATGTGATAAACTACTACCAATTTGTTATACATCGGTACTGGTTCAGGAAAAACAAGTATTAGTATGTGATAAACAAGTACTAGTTAGCGAAAAAGTAGTGCTAGTTAGGGGTAAATAGCTACTCGTGTGTTAGAGCTTATTACCTGGTCTGGTTTGTTGTGGAGGGATGGGGAGTGTCAGTGAAATGGAAGGAAATCAAGACCAGCAACATCCTCAGGAAAAACGCGATCGCGAAATAGTTAACCGTCTGTTACAACAACAACCCAATGAACACAACTTGGCGGAATTAGCCCGACTGCGGATTCGCTATGACAGCTTTCCCGGTGCTAGAGCCATTCAAAGAGACTTGGATTTACTGCTCCAGCGATGGCAACTGACAGAATCACAGCTTTTTGAGAAAAGCCTTCAGATTCATCAAGCCGGTCTCGCCTATAGACGAAACAATAGTTCTGGAAGCCAGGATGATTGGACTTAGTCCTTGATTAATTTTATTTAACCGATTTCCTAGGGGCTGGGGGTAAAAGCTTAAACATCTGTTTTTCTTGATCTGGTTTAACGTTGTGATTAGCTGGAGCTTTTGGAGCTATCTTCGGGGGATCTATCTTAGGGGAAAACTTAGGGATGGGAAGGGTTTTAGGCGGAGTATTAGACGAGGCTGTTTCTATAGAAGTATTGAGAGCTTCCAGTTGTTGAGATATCACAGCCTGCTGTTGCAGCTGCTCGGTAGAAGACACTAAACCGCTTAGTCCATTAATTAAATCCTTGACATTGCGGCGAAACGCTGGATCCCCAGTGAGGTCATCTAGGTCAGCGGTAATCTTTTGGGCATTTTCAAAGGTAACTCGTGCTGAGTCTAGGGTTTGTTGCAATACCAGTAAATTAGTGGGACTGTTGAGAGTATCGGACAAATTACGTAAGTTAGCAGATGCTTGGGCAGCATTAGCTGATAGGTTTTCTAAGTTCCGCAGCATCTGTGATACATCGGTTTGATAAACCGCTGAGTTAACCTGATTCGCGGTAATGGTTAAGTTGCTGGTCAATACACGCAGATCGTTACTGGCCTGAGAGATGCTATCCAAGGTGGTGACCAAATTTCCCCGATTACTGACCAATAGTTGATTAGCAGAGGTAATCAACTGATTGAGTTCCTTTGCAGTTTGGCTGTATTCCTGGGAGGTACTAGAAATGCTACTGGTTGCCAACCCAATTAGACTAGATGTTTGATTGGCAGCACTGGTCACAGCATTCGTTGCTTTGGACAACCCTGCTACCTCTTGCCGCACTATGCGAGACAACTGGGTCATCTCTTTGCTAAGTTCTGAAACGTCTCTAGCTGCATTGGAGGCATTGGCAGCAAGGCTATTGATTTTGTCAAAAAACGCTGGATCACCGTAGAGTTCAGCAATGCGATTTCCGTTCCGTAGGAGGTCAGCAAAGGTGGAACCCACGTCACCATCAATCTGATCTTCTTCACAAATAACTAGGGAAGAATTACATTGTGCTCCGAAGGGTGTAAGACTTTGAGCCGTGGCAGGTAATTGTCCTATAGGCAGGATATCCACATTGGTAGCACCAATTAAACCAGATTGATTAGCTTCAATATCGACATTGCGGGGGATTAACAATCCAGGGTCATCAATTTCAACGGTGACATTGACCCCATTAGTACCGGGTTCAATGTTAGTGATTCTCCCAACTTGGACACCGCGATAGCTGACTGATGCCCCCACTTGCATGCCAGCAGCGTTGCCAAAATTGACAATAAATTTATAGCTCTTTCGACCGAAGCTAATCCCACTAATCCATACAACAAGTCCACCGAAAACAGCAAGTCCTGCTACTATCAATAAGCCAACGGAGCCTTCTCGAATTGTCCGCGATCGCATAGTTTAACCTTTTTTACCGTTTCCCCTCACATTTACTATGATGCTTCACCAACCACTGACATCCAAATTTGAACCCACTTGAGCTAGTTTCGAGTAGTCCATGGGGTCAGATAGATGAGGTAAAATCCCCAAAACCCTAACATTGGTTAGACTCTCGATTAACCTAATCGGAGCCAACTGATTAATTTCTTCGGAGGTACGAGGTTTGACGCAATTGAGGACAATGCCTTTGAGGTCAACTCGTGATGACCGTGCCAGGGCAACATTAGCAACCAATTGTGCGATCGCTCCTAATTCTACCGGCGCAACCAATACCGTTGGCAATCGCCAATCCCTTGCCAAATCTGCCACAATCAGTTCATGAGTCACCGGTGAACCTAGTCCTCCCAAAGCTTCCACCAAGACCATATCCCGCTGACTGCGCAGAGTATTGAAGCCTTGCCAGACCTTTTCGAGGTCAACCTCTCGTCCTTCTAGATCTGCAGCAACTGGTGGTGCTGCAGGGGTTTTAAACTCCACGGGTGTGATCTCCTCCAGGGTTTGACCCAAGTCAAATAGTTGGTGGTAAATTTCGCGATCGCCAATTCCAGTTTGAATCGGCTTGAATATCCCCAGACTCTCTTGAGGATGGTAAGTCTGCCAATAAGCAGCGATCACAGAAGTCAAAACCGTTTTGCCGATCTCTGTATTAGTCCCAGTAATTAGTAATACGTTCAAGATTGAGTCACTCTCAGTCAGTAAGGCTAATATCTACAGCAAAGTTTCTTTCCTGTTTAGCAATTACATCTACTATATACTCACCAGCAATAGGCAGCTTACCTTGCCACCGTTGCACCCCTGAAGCCTTTTCAACTAACTTCCCATTGGGATAGCGGATAGTTAAAGCCACATCACTTTCAATCACCTCTAGCTTCAATTGCTGACCCTGTTTAGCCTTCACCAAGTAGCGCTGAATCTTCTGGGGGCTAGTCCGACCGACCAGCCGCAAACCCTTAGTTCCCTGCAACAAATTGACCCGTTTTATCTCATACTCACCAGTTGGTTTCGGTGATGGTTTCGGTAATGGTGCTTCTGTTAACCTTAATCCTAGCTGATAATCACTATTCGGTAGACCCTTAACTGGACTTAGTTGAACCGTGTAGTTGCCAGTGAAAGGAAATTTCCCTTCCCATTGTCGCACCCGCTTAGCTCGATTGTCCACTAGTTTTCCGTCCGGGCCAAGCACTGTCATCAAAACCCCTTCATCACTGAGATATGCCTTGAGGGTTTGGTCTTGTTTACCCTGGATAATGTAGTTAATGGTGTGATTAGCCTTTAAATTCCTGGATTTTGAAAGGGTTTTACCAGCAGCAAGCTGTAGACGCTGACTGTAAATTTGAGGCTTACTCGGGATTGGACTAGCGCTAGGAGTCGGAGTGGGAGTCGGACTAGGACTAGAACTAGGACTCACTGACACCTTAGGACTTGGAGATTTTCCAGTGTCCTGCTGATTAACATTGCTCACCCAGACCCAAGAGCCTATTCCTGCCAGCACTGCTAGTCCTGTAGCTATCCCAAGCAGCGGCCAAGGACTATTCCAGATAGAATTACCCGTGGCTTGAGACATCACCGGTTCACTACCTTCTCCACCTCTAGCCCCCCTGGGTGTACCACGTTGAGCTGATGCCACCGTTGTGCCAGGTATTGGCTTGCGCTTTGGCAGTTGGGGAGTTAACCCAGAAGCTTGAAAGGCATACAATACTTCCCTAGCGGATTGATAGCGATCGCTTGGTTGATAACTAAGCATCCGATTTAATATCTCAGCTAACTCATCGCTAACCCTAGCCGAGGGACGCCAGTTCCAAGTCAGATTAGTATCATCGACAAGTTCTTCTGGTTCTTTGCCAGTCAGGAGCACTATACAAGTCACTGCTAGGGAATAGAGGTCACTACTTGGATAGACCTGACCGGTCTGAATTTGCTCCCTGGGAGCGTAACCGCTTTTGCCAATACTAGTTGTTGGTGTGGGAGTATCTGGCAATTGAAGACGAGTTGCCAGTTCCTGTACCACACCCAAATTAATCAAAACGGGTATACTGTCTGTTTCCCGCATGATAATGTTATCGGGTGTGATATCTCGGTGGATAATCCCTTGGCTGTGGATGTAGTCCAAAACTGGCAAGGATTGCTGCAATAGCTGACGCACTTCTGTTTCTGATAAAACTCCCAATTTTGTGGGGCTAGCCAATGGAACCGGTGATTGCACTTCCCCATCCGGATGAGAAGATAGAGGTTCACTTTGATTAAGAAGGGCTTTACGTTGTTCTAGGAGGTCACCATAGGTTTTTCCCTCTACGTAGTCTCGCACCAGAAACAGCCGTCCTTCCTCTTCAAAAGTAGCTCGGAACTGAGGAATTTGCGGGTGTTCAATTTTATACAGAATACCTGCTTCTTGTTGAAACAGTTGCCTTGACTTATCGAGATTATTAGTTTCTGTCTGAGGGGGAATAAATTCTTTCAGGGCACAAGGTTCATTGAAGCGCCCTTGATCCTCTACCAGGTAAGTCCGATTGAATTCTCCTTGGTCAAGGACACGGAGCAGATGGTAGCGATTTTGCAGAATAGTGCCAGAGGCAATCGGTGGTTCCATCGGTGGTAGATTAGTTGTTACGCACAATGAGGCCGGAGCAATATTCTTGAAGTTTAGACTTATTTTGGTTGGTTTGGAACTCCACCGATGGATTCCAACCGTTCCGTTGAGCCACAGAGTTGAGCCACAGATAAGTTGATCACCATATACATCAGGGTTTAGCCAACACTAGACTCCAAAGACCCTTATGGTGTATGATCCACCAGACCGTACAAGTATCGTTATTGGGTAAGTCCTTTAGGGAATAGTAAATAGGGAATAGTAAATAGGGAATAGGGAATAGTAAATAAATAGGGAATAGGTAAAAAATTCTCTGTATCTAATCAATAGAATAACCGCTACATATGTTGTTCTGGTTTCTTAGAACATCACGCTTATGTTCATTGCTATCTTATTTTGGGGTAGAACTATCTTAAATAAGAGACCTTACTTGACTAGATATATTAAGTACAATAGTTAATTTTCATATTTGATTAAGAAACTTAAAAGAACTGCTTGAGTTCTCAGATTCGTGTGATCTCTATACACTATATATAGTGTATTTTGTCAACAACCCTGTTAGGTCAACGCTATAAAAATTAATAAAATATTAATTAAATTTAAATAAATGATTATAAAAATTATCATAAAAAGGATATTCTTAGAATGTTAAGATCGCGTTGAAATAAGCTTCGAGGGTTTGCTGTGAGCAGTTCAGTTACTTTAGAGCTTCAACCTATTCTGCCCCAGATTGCCGCTAACAATCGTTTAAGACTATTTTCTGGTTCGGCAAATGTTTCCCTTTCTCAAGAAGTAGCACGCTATTTAGGCCTCGACTTGGGACCGATGGTACGGAAACGATTTGCTGATGGGGAGCTCTATGTCCAAATTCAAGAATCGATCAGAGGGTGTGATGTTTACCTCATTCAACCGACTTGCTATCCGGTCAATGATTACCTGATGGAGTTACTGATTATGATCGATGCTTGCCGTCGAGCCTCAGCGCGGCAAGTTACTGCTGTAATTCCTTACTATGGTTATGCGCGAGCAGACCGTAAAACGGCGGGACGTGAGTCCATTACAGCCAAGCTGGTGGCTAACCTGATTACTGGAGCTGGTGCTAATCGCATTTTGGCCATGGATTTGCACTCCGCTCAAATTCAAGGTTATTTCGATATTCCCTGTGACCATGTCTACGGTTCACCAGTATTGCTACAATATCTGGCTTCTAAGCACCTAAGCGATCTAGTAGTAGTTTCGCCGGACGTTGGTGGTGTGGCTAGAGCCAGAGCCTTTGCCAAAAAGCTATATGATGCCCCCCTTGCCATTATTGACAAGCGCAGGCAAGCTCACAATATCGCTGAAGTGATGAATGTGATTGGGGATGTCAAGGGTAAAACTGCGGTGCTAGTCGATGATATGATTGACACTGCTGGCACGATTTGTGAAGCTGGCAAAGTACTGCGTCAAGAAGGGGCTCGCCAAGTCTATGCTTGTGCAACCCATGCCGTATTTTCGCCACCAGCTCTAGAGCGCCTCTCTAGTGGAGTGTTTGAAGAAGTAATTGTTACCAATAGTATTCCACTACCGGACGCCAAACGGTTTCCACAGCTGACAGTGCTTTCAGTGGCTAACTTATTAGGTGAAACCATCTGGCGTATTCATGAAGACTCTTCTGTAAGCAGTATGTTTCGTTGAAAATCCCCCCTGGAGCAGGGGGGATTTTAATTTTAAACAGTTGTATTAAGTGTTGAGTGTTTATTAGACACTAGACACAAGCAATAGTTAAGGGTCAAGTCGCGCTTACCGTAGGTCACGCTACTTAATGCGCTCCAATTCAAAATTAAAAATAATTAATTCAAAATGACAATCAGTGGGGGCTTGTACCCGCCACTGATTGAATTCCCCGGGGGGCTTGTACCCGAAATTAATTAATTCAAAATTTGTTCTAAACTTGATGCGTGAATTTTGAAGTTTGAATTTTGAAGTTTGAATTTTGAAGTTTGAATTGCCCTTTGGGGTTAACCAATAATGCAACTGGGTATCAGCCAAGATTAAATTAGCTACTAAAAATTATTCCTTGCTCCTGTAGGGACTAACATCTAACTCACCATTAGTTTTAAACACTACTCGGAAATGACCAAGGGGCTTCTGGGGTACTAACCCAGTCCCTTCGCCACCAATTCCAGCTGCTGCTGGTTTCATTAGGCGTTCTAGAGGAGTTTCTTGGGAGTAATCCCAAGACTCTTTATCAATTGCTTCATAATCAGCAATGATACCCTCTTCAGTCACAGCTACTCGATACGTTAAATCTTGAGGATAGCTGGAGGTTTTATTCCAACTATCACGAATTTGCTGAGAAACTTTATCTTCTAAATCGTTAATAACAGCGCTGTCATTAATTTCTGGACCTAGGGTAATCCTACCCATATAACCATTCCAAGGACTGATTTCGACAATCCCTTCGTCTTCCCCTTGTTTAAATAACACCTGGAACTGAGCAATAGGTTCTTGGGTGGCAATATTGCCTGTAGTTTTGGTGTACAGCAATTCAGGTAGGGGGGTTTGCTCTGCCCCATCCAAGGGTGTGCCCTTAACAGGTTTGTAGCCTAAAATCGCGCCATCTCTGCCAACACTAACCTGATAGTTTAAATTCCCAGCAAACTGTTCCCGGTTCCCCCAATTTCGAAAAATTCGCTTTTGCAGGCTTCTTTGTATATACCGCAACTCTGTGGGATCAGTAATTTCTGGTGCAGTTGTGAGCACTTTTTCTAGCTCCTCAATGGAGAGTGGTGTTCCCTTTGGTGTTGGTGTTGGTATTACCTGAGGGTCACTCTCCCCAGTTGAGGTACTGGTTTCATTGGAATTTTCCTCTGTTCGGGAAGGTTCGGGTTCCGAGACTTCTGGAATCGGTACAAAGAAAAATGCGATCGCAGCTAGAGCCAAACTTGCCATGCCCAGTGCAACGGGGGCAGTACGCTCGGTTACTGGTTTTTCAGCTTGGCGATAGTGCTTAGAAACAGGCTGTAGCGAAACACTAATATCTGGTAGGGTTCGTCCATCAGCCAAAAACTGGTCAATCGCCTCAACCAAGTCAAACAACTGCACTGTGTTCAAATCTACATGGAGACCTTTCCCTGAGTTGGGAGTATCTAGCAGTGTCAGTCGATGCAAATTCTTGTCCTCGACTTTCTGCAGATGCACCTTAGCTGGTTTTTCAGCATTGGGTTTGGGGTGAGGCACTTTAGACAAAAATTCCTGAGCATAGCGGCTTACACTATCTACCAAGTCCTCAAAAAAATCCCGCCCACCAATTAGGGGTTGATTCATAGGGCATAAATGGCATTCCGCATTAGTGAGAGTTGTCAGCAATGGTCGGGGATCTGGCTGTTTACCAGCTCCTGTGGTACTATTACTCCAACCCTCCAGGATAAGGGTACAGTTGGGAAGACTGTACTGGCGTCGAATTGTCATCGGGTGTTCCTGCTGAAAAATCCCTTTCAACCTCTTAGACTAGCATTGAGGGGAATGGGTAATGGATAATGAATAATGGATAATGAATAATGGCTAATTAATAAGTCGCCTGACTATTACTTGATACTTGATGGCATGTCGATAATCAGCAACAATAACATTCAAGGCAATTCCCCATCAAACAGACTAGTCCATAATCTTTGCCTTCCAGAAGTGCCTGTACAGAACAGAAGCTCACTCAATAGAGAAATTGCCAGTTGATTCAATTTTTCTTCAGAGTTATAGGCAGCGACTTTAGAGCGACGGGGGTTCATCCGGCTGCGAAAATGAGCCTGGAACCTTTCCAAATACTTAGATAGACGAAAATGTTGTTCTAGAGGTACCTGCTTTTCCAGCAGTTGTTCATAAGCCGTCAACAACTGCCTAATCAGAACGGTCATTCGGCGTGCCATATGACTAGCAATCACCACCAGAGCCTTAGCTTCTTCTGGAGTTAGAGGACGTCGTGTGTAAGAGCGCCGCCAGGGATTGGTAGAGCGCATACGCCACAGAACAACACGATTTTTAATAATGTCGTGAAGTTCGAGCTCTTTAGCCGCCAATAGCATTGCCTCAGAACCTCCCAGTTCGAGAGCTTCAATGGCGAGTAAAATTAGGTCAATATGCAGCCGAGTTCGTGGTGGACAGCCCTGAGCTGGAATTCTGAAATCAGGTAGGCTATCTAAAATTATTGGGTTTGACTGGGAAGCAGGACTATTGGTCAGCATTACGGTCTATCGAAAGATTCACTCTCCTTGCGCTTATCCTAACAGTGAAAACCTCTTGAATAGATTTGTTCCAAGGAATCACCCAAGGTTCAGCTTTATAGTGTACGCTTTTACAGAACGGCTCCAGGCTTTCATCCCCGTGTTTTTAAACCGGGGATGAAAGCCTGGTAGCGACTTTAGTCGCCTAAATACAATTTTATTGAAAAGGTTGACACTTTTATAGCGCTAGAGTATAATTTAAATATGGGCACAGGCTGAAAATCCGAGGCACAACCGGGATAGAGACCCGCAATTGTTTGACCTTAAAGAAGAAATGCCCGGAGGGTAGGGAAAGTCCTCCTTAAAAACCCAATCATCAACTAACAATTGGTGTGTGAACCCAGCAAAAATACGACCCTCAGAAAAATAAATGGTACGGCGGGGCACGCCGAAACCAAGTGAAACAGAAAAGAAACGGACTTGATAAGGCACTTTTCAATCTTGTTGCTAAACGCCTAAGGAGACTAGCCCGCTGGGTCTTTCGTGAACTGACTAGAATCTTGGTCTTGACGGGGTTCAGGTTTAGATATTGCCATTTGGACACGGAGGTTTAAGGCCGGTCGTAGATCTAGGAATCCCCGTATTTTTAAAGCGGGGAGTGTCAAAGAAAGGGAATGGCAAGCTATAGTTTGAGTCAAACCCCATTGATAACTAAGTTCACCTACCGATGGATTTAAAATCTCTGATTCGCGATATCCCTGACTTTCCTAAACCAGGGATTGTATTTAGGGATATCACTACCCTCCTGAAAAATCCAGAAGGACTTCGCTACACTATCGATACCTTAGCTCAAAAGTTTCAGCAAGCAGGAATAGGCGCTGATTACGTTGTGGGTATGGAGTCTCGTGGTTTTATATTTGGACCACCCATAGCTTACCAACTGGGGGCTGGGTTTGTCCCAGTGCGCAAACCAGGTAAGCTACCAGCAGCGGTATACTCGGCTGAGTATGACCTAGAATACGGCACAGATACCTTGGAACTCCATCAAGATGCTTTCACAGCTAACTCCAAGGTTGTGATTATTGATGATTTAATTGCTACTGGAGGAACAGCAGCGGCTACAGTCAAGCTGGTAGAACAAGCAGGCGGTCAAGTGGTAGGTCTTGGCTTTATCATCGAATTACGGGATTTAGGTGGACGTCAGCAACTGCCCGATGTACCCCTGATCACCCTGGTTGACTATTAGTTAATCATTAAAATTAACCATTAGTTATTAGTCATTGGTCAAAAGAAAGTAAATTTTAAAGAATTAAGAATTAAGAATTAAGAATTAAGAATTAATTTTTAAAGAACTTTAAAGCAATGACTAATAAGTAATGACGAATGACTAAAAACTAACGACTATTAGATGACTTCTTCTACTAGAGATTCTAGCATTATCAATCGGTTTGATGGGGCTTGGCATAGACTAAAACTTCTGGTCACGAGTGAGACCTTTCTGTACGTAGTTAAGCGACTGTTGCAGGGTCTTTTGACCTTGCTGTTGGCATCTGCTCTAAGTTTTGCCATTATTCAGCTTGCACCGGGAGATTTTCTGGATACCCTCAGGCAAAATCCCAAAATTTCTCCGGAACGAATCGATGAACTCAAAGAGCAATTTGGTTTAGATCAGCCAGCAATTATTCAGTATTGGCGTTGGCTAGTACGAGTTGTGACCAAGTTTGACTTTGGTACCAGTTTCGCTTACTTCCGTCCCGTGTCCTCTTTGTTATTAGAGCGGATACCAGCCACCTTACTCTTAGCGGTAGCCTCAATCTTTATTACTTGGGCGATCGCAATTCCTCTTGGTATCCTGGCTGCTGTTAATCAGAATCGAACCGCTGACCGATTCCTGCAAGTCATTAGCTACACCGGTCAGGGTTTCCCTAGCCTAATCACTGCTCTGTTGCTGCTCATACTCGCCCAGAATCTTTCCCCCTTATTTCCTGTCGGTAGTATGACCAGTATCAATCATGATGATTTATCCACCATTGGAAAGGTTTTGGATATTGGCTGGCATATGATTTTGCCAACTATAGCTCTATCCATCACTAGTTTTGCAGGTCTACAGCGAATTACTAGGGGTGAATTGCTGGATGTGCTACGGCAAGACTATATTCAGACCGCTCGTGCTAAGGGACTCCCAGAAAATCGAGTGATCTATGTCCATGCCTTGCGCAATGCTATTAATCCTCTGATTACAATCCTTGGCTTTGAGTTTGCGTCTCTACTCAGTGGCTCATTTATTGCTGAAATTTTCTTCAACTGGCCAGGTTTAGGTCGTTTGATTTTACAGGCGGTAACTGCTCAAGACCTCTATCTGGTAATGGGAAGTTTGATGATGGGGGCTACAATGCTGATTTTGGGGAATTTGTTAGCAGACTTACTGCTGAAAGTTGTTGATCCTCGAATACGTCTAGAAGATTTAAAATAGTTAATGGCTAATAAAGTGTGAAGTGGGAAGGATTAACTCACTGTTTCCTTTTCAGAAGTTCGCTTTTGACGTCAATTTTTGTAAAAAACCAAAATCGAATAAAACCTTTCATTAAACTAGTAAAAAAAACTGAAACTATTGTCCATCCTGCCTTCTGCCTCCTGCCTTCTGCCTTCTGTCTTGCTGTAAGGACGTCACTCAAGACTATTTTCAAAATGTTCACCCAAATTCATTATCTGATTCTTTCTAGAAAGAACGGTCGTTATCTGGTTGCCCAACCGAAAGCTGGTAGCCCAGAGGCTGGAGCTGGCTATCTATTGATGTTTCGCGAACACTTTGATGCCCTGAGTTATCTCAATACCCACGGTGCTGATTTAGTTGAGCAATTTTCTGTAGAGTCGGTTTCAGGTAGTCAGTTGAAGAATTTGCTTGAACGGTGGGGGTTTGTTGGTGTGGGTGTTGTTCAAGATCCATTGGTCCCTCAAATTGAGTTTTTTTCTTACTGATAAGGGCTATTAGGTCACACAAGCAGACTATTCAACTAGTCCAAAAAATAGCGATCGCATTTCCCCAAGCTCTGTGGGTTGACTGTGGATAATTGATCGTCCTACTAACCGTCGTTCCCTGATTGATTTTTTTAAGCAGGCTAATGATGGCGAGGGCTGGTTATTCTCTGATTGATATTTCCTCTTGCTTGTCCATCAGGATAACAATGATACCCCATCAGAGGATATTGTTGTTAATATGCATAGATTTTGTTTAAATTTTATTAAGGAGTAAATAAAGGAGTAACTATGAAAGACCTCACGAGTTATCGAAATATCGGTATCTTTGCTCACGTTGATGCAGGCAAGACAACTACGACGGAAAGGATCCTAAAACTTACCGGGAAAATCCACAAAATTGGTGAGGTTCACGAAGGTGCAGCTACAACGGACTTTATGGAACAGGAACAAGAGCGCGGTATTACTATTCAGTCTGCCGCCACCAGTTGTTTCTGGAAAGAGCACCAACTCAACATTATTGATACCCCAGGTCACGTAGATTTTACCATTGAAGTTTACCGTTCTCTGAAGGTTCTCGACGGAGGTGTTGGTGTTTTCTGTGGCTCAGGTGGTGTAGAACCCCAGTCAGAAACTAACTGGCGCTACGCCAACGACTCAAAAGTGGCTCGGATTATCTACGTCAACAAACTTGACCGTCTCGGGGCTGATTTCTACCGAGTGGTTAAGCAGGTAGAAGATGTCCTTGGTGCTAAGCCTATGGTAATGGTACTGCCCATCGGAACTGAAAACGATTTTGTGGGTTTAGTAGATTTGCTAACCCGTAAGGCATGGGTATGGGATGAGTCTGGGGATCCCATGAACTATGAGATTCAAGATGTTCCCGCCGACATGGTTGATGATGTAGAAACCTACCGCGAGCAGTTAATTGAATTGGCTGTGGAGCAGGATGACGAGGTGATGGAACAGTATCTAGAAGGGGAAGAACCAGATATCGAAAGCCTTAAGCGTTGCATTCGCAAGGGAACTCGTGATCTGGCTTTCTTCCCTACCTACTGCGGTTCATCCTTCAAGAATAAAGGGGTGCAGTTGGTACTTGATGCTGTAGTTGACTACCTGCCGAATCCCACTGAAGTCAAACCCCAGCCAGAAATCGATCTAGAAGGTAACGAAACCGGTACACTGGCTTATGTTGACCCAGAAAAACCTTTGCGTGCCTTGGCATTTAAGATCATGGATGACCGCTTTGGTGCTCTGACCTTTACCCGTATCTACTCAGGAACCTTATCCAAGGGTGACACAGTACTTAATACCTTCACCGGTAAAACTGAGCGTATTGGTCGTTTGGTAGAGATGCATGCGGATTCCAGAGAAGAAATTAATTCTGCCCAGGCAGGTGATATTGTTGCCATCGTTGGGATGAAAAATGTCCAGACTGGGCATACCCTCTGTGATCCCAAAAATCCTGCTACTCTTGAGCCGATGGTCTTCCCAGACCCCGTGATTTCCATTGCGATCGCACCTAAGAAAAAAGGTGGCTCTGAGAAAATGGGCATTGCCCTGAGCAAGATGGTTCAGGAAGACCCATCTTTCCACGTTGAAACTGACCAGGAAAGTGGCGAAACAATCATTAAGGGCATGGGTGAGCTACACCTAGACATTAAGGTTGATATCCTGAAACGGACTCATGGCGTTGAAGTGGAGGTAGGTAAGCCCCAGGTGGCATACCGTGAATCCATTACCAAGCGCATCGAAGACAGCTATACCCACAAGAAGCAGTCTGGTGGTTCTGGTCAATATGGTAAAATCGATTACATTATTGAACCTGGTGAAACCGGTACTGGCTTCCAGTTTGAGTCCAAGGTCACTGGTGGTAATGTCCCCAGAGAATTTTGGCCTGCTGTGCAAAAGGGCTTTGAAAGCAGTATTCAAAAGGGTCTGTTGGCTGGATTCCCTTGTGTAGACTTCAAGGTTACCTTGACCGATGGTGCCTACCACCCCGTAGACTCATCGGCTATAGCCTTTGAAATTGCTGCCAGGGCTGCTTATCGGCAATCCTTTGGCAAGGCTTCACCTCAATTGTTAGAGCCAATTATGAAAGTCGATGTATTCACCCCAGAAGATTACATGGGGGATGTAATTGGTGACCTCAATCGCCGCCGTGGGATGATTAAGTCTCAGGAGAAAACTCTTACTGGTGCTCGCATTAAGGCAGATGCGCCTTTGAGTGAGATGTTTGGCTATATTGGTGACCTGCGTACTATGACATCTGGTCGTGGTCAGTTCTCTATGGAGTTCTCCCACTACGCCCCTTGCCCAAATAATGTGGCAGAAGAGGTAATTAAAGAAGTGAAAGAACGCGAGGAAGCCGCTAAATAATCTTTTGATTTAACTAGAGTTCCTGGCTGGTTTTGGACTGGCCAGGAACATCGTGTTATCAATAATTAAGTCTCTGCTATAACCATGCCCATCAAGGCAATCACCGAAGCATTGTAATCAATCGCATATTCATTAGTAGCCCAAGACCGCTCATCATCCACATAACTCAACATTCCCAAGCCTTTAGGGGCAATCTCATCCTGGGCATCAGTATTAGGACCCCCTACCATCAGACCAGGGATAACAATTTTTTTAGCTCGCGAAATCCGGTGATGAACATTACGCACGGAATTGCTACCAACACCGGTAATAAAGCAAAGATTAAAATGATTCCGCCCCAGCAAATAATCTAACTGCTCAACAGCTGCCTTATAGTAGCCTTGGTTATTAGTGATGCGGTAGGCATAAAGTAGGGTAATTCCTTCTTCAGCTATCTTGTGATTAGATGCCCAATGGAATTTATCAATAGCTAAACGGTAGCCACTACGGTTAATCTTTTCCATCAGACTATCCGCCCTTCGCATCAACCTAGCAGTGATTTCTAATTTCAGTTTGTCTGACCCCTTCCTCTGTTTCTGCACCAAATAGTTAACCATTGCTAGAGCAGACGGATCTTTCCAACCAAACTCACCATAGTCTAAGGCCGTGATAGTTTTAGCTAAGTATTTCTCGTAGCTAGTCTCCCCTGTAGTAATATACAGTTCTACGGCTGCCCAGAAGCGGTCATCTTGATCTGTTTTTAAGGATGCTTGCTGATCCCACTCTCCAAAAAGATACTTACCTGAACCAGTGTCATCTCCTTCTTGCCAATCCACCTTCATAGATCGCTGTTTTTGGAGAAACCCCCAGGCTTTCTGAGCCGCTTGTAAGTAGGTTTCAGCCTGTTGCTTGTCAAAGGGAGTATAAACTCTAGCAGCCATTGCCATTACTGCTGCAAACTTGCCAGTCTCAGGTGTCGAGATCCCAAAAGTGTACCGTGGTTGAGTATCTTGATTGGGTAGAATTTCCCCTGGCCAATTTTTTCCTGACAACTTGCGGTAGACAGCACCATCCTGCCGCTGCATCTTCAACAGCCAATCTAATCCTACTTTTACCTCATCGAGTAGGTCAGGTCTACCATTGCCGCTTTCTGGTATGGTTAATTGCTTGTCCCTAAATAATTTAGGATATTGCTCGTACAAGCTTAACAACCGTCCGATGGTGACTGTCATTGGCGCAACATATTTACCAAAATCCCCAGCATCATGCCAGCCACCTTGGGCAGAGATGAAGTCACCAGC
The DNA here is from genome assembly GCA_011524395.1 of Moorena sp. SS36440bin_2. Lineage (GTDB taxonomy): Bacteria > Cyanobacteriota > Cyanobacteriia > Cyanobacteriales > Coleofasciculaceae > Moorena. The sequence goes on along the minus strand of WTKN01000195.1, from coordinate 21,475 downwards.
TTTATGAAACTCATCGTTGTGGGCAATAATCCCATCTTTGAGATGGCAGGGGGGATGTTTTACTCCAGATACTGAATCATTTACAGCAACACCACACCGTTGCAAATAGTAAGACCGGAGTAGCTTTGTAAAAGTATCCTTATAAATTTCCTTACCAATACCAAAAGGATAAGACTGACTATAGCCGTATTTCAGGTAATAGCTACCTGATTTATCGAATTTAGTAAAATCAATAACTCTGATTTTATCATTACTGGCTTTATCATTTACAGAGTTTCCCAGCTTGGTCACAAAAACCGTTTTGTGAGTGATTAAATCAACAAGTTCAACCTGGTTATTTTCCGAATTTCGGGAATTGATTAAGAACGCCAACTTAGGCCCAGTTGGGTAATAACCTATTTGATTGATAACAATTTTTCCTCTAGCTGCTGGATTATAGGGTTGAGCATTAACCTTGGAAAAAATTCCATAAGCGATCGCACTGATCCAGCCGATAAAAAATCTTCTATCTATTTTCATCTATGCTCAAGCTTTTACTTCAATGGTATCTTGATTATGGGTTATTATGGAAATTTTCCAGAACGAACCTCTGTACTAAACTCCTGCACGGCTTGGGTAATTACCTGGCGCAAATTAACATAAGACTTAGCAAAGGGTGGCTGGCGCTCGGAAAGTCCTAGTAAATCTGCTGTAACTAACACCTGCCCATCACAGTGGGCTCCAGCTCCAATGCCAATGGTGGGAATAGTTAATTTTTGTGTAATTGACATTGCCAAATCCGGTGGAATATGTTCTAAAACGATAGCAAAGGCACCAGCTTGCTCCAATGCGATCGCATCCTGCAAAATCCGCTCCCCAGTTTCCGGTGTTTTTCCTTGTTGCCGTAAACCTAGCAGATTAATAGACTGGGGTGTTAAACCTACATGACCCATCACCGGAATTCCCACAGCCGTAAGCCTCCCCACCGTTTCAGCCATGGCAGGATATCCTCCCTCCAACTTCACTGCCACTGCCCCAGTTTCCTTCAACACTCTACCGGCAGAGTGGATTGCCTGCTGAGGACTTTCCTGATAACTCAAAAACGGCAAATCACAAACCACTAATGCCCGTTTAACACCGCGACACACCGCTTTGGCATGGTGAATCATTTCCTCAAGGGTCACTGGCAGCGTTGTGGAGTAACCCAGGGTAACCATTGCTAGAGAATCCCCGACCATGATTATGTCTACTCCCGCTTCATCCAACAGCTGAGCGATCGCATAATCCGCAGCAGTCAGCACCACAATCTGACGCTCCTGTTGTTTCCATTGATTCAACTGCTTGATAGTAACTGCCATAACCAATAAAAGTTTCGGTCAATTGGATTAATAATTCTCAAAGATGCTTATAAAAAGAGTAAACCGAAGTATGGGAATCTTTGCAAAGAACCGTGAACTAATGACTTCAGTGTAATTTCTCTGTGCAACTGATTAATAACCCATTAACAGTATATGGGTTATTTAAAGCAATCAAGAAGGTTGAACAATCCTGGTTGAGTAGGGAATACTGAGAATGAAGCTTCCTTGATCAGGTTCCCTATGTCAGAGCCTCTAATTTCTGCCATCATCTGCACCCACAATCGTGAAGAATATTTGGGTGCAGCCATTGACAGCTTGCTACAGCAGGATTTTGCCGATTATGAAGTAATTGTGGTCGATAATGCCTCAAGCGATCGCACCCGTAACATAGTTGACCAACGCTTGGAGAACTCTCGACTAAACTATGTTTATGAACCCGTACTTGGTTTATCCGTAGCTCGTAACACCGGTGCTGCCACTGCCTCTGCTGCTATTTTAGCTTATCTGGATGATGATGCGGTTGCCAGTCCCCGTTGGCTTAAGACAATTTACGAAGCTTATCAAAATAACGAGAAACTAGCAATTGCTGGTGGTAAAGTAACCCTATTGTGGCCAGATGGCATTACCTCTCCCTCCTGGTTATCACCAGACCTAGCCGGAAATTTGGGAGCTTATGACCTAGGGGAAACCCTTATTGAGATCCAAAATCCTGGTTTGACTCCCAGAGGTTTAAATTACTCGATCAGGCGGACTTTCCTGGATAAAATTGGTGGTTTTGATGTCAATTTAGGTCGTGTGGGGAAAAATTTGTTATCTAATGAAGAGTTACATATGACAGAATTAGCTCTCCAGGATGGTTGGCAGGTTGCTTATCTACCTGATGCTCTAGTAGCTCACAATGTTGCCCCAGAACGAATCAATAAACGTTGGTTTTTGAATCGTGGTTGGTGGCAAGGTATTAGCGAGTGTTACCGTGAACAATTGGTTGGTCGTGCGGGTACTGCCCAATTTTTACGGGGAGGTGAACGAATGATTCGAGGAATCTACAAATCCTTGAAGCACTTCCGCAATCCAGCTCTGCGCTTTGATAATTTCGTTTATGCCTATGGTCAAATCGGTTATCTGAGTGCAGTAATTAAAGGAATGCTACAAAGGAGCAACTCCTCTCTATCCCACAATCATTCCAGTCATTAATGAGACTGGATAATAGGTTATCTTATAATATATAGCAATCCGTGTAGGAATTGATACAATTTTGATGGGATATTCCCATATCCGCTGTTCCCTTTTCCCATATCCGCTGTTCCCTTTGCTATAGCACAGATAATTTTGGTTGATTGTTGACTGTTAACTGTTGACTGATAAGCCTTAATTTGAGTTAAGGTTTGCTGTTAGTTATTCTTGGCCAATAGACTTTTCATAAAAATCCCCAAATTTTAGGTTTCCCAAATTGCAGGTGTTTAATTATGAAATATCCTAACACTAAACTTCCGGTTTCAGTTCTAATCCCAGCCAAAAATGAAGAGGCTAATTTACCCGCTTGTCTTGAGAGTGTTAATAGAGCGGATGAAGTGTTTGTTGTCGATTCCCAAAGCAGCGATCGATCCATTGAAATTGTCAAAGAATACGGTGCAAACATAGTTCAATTTTATTTTGATGGGTTTTGGCCCAAAAAGAAAAACTGGAGCTTAGAAAATCTTGAATTCCGCAATGAATGGGTATTAATTGTTGATTGCGACGAGCGCATTACTCCAGAACTTTGGGATGAGATTGCTGTGGCAATCGAAAATCCTGATTATAATGGCTACTATATCAATCGTAGAGTATTCTTCCTAGGGAAATGGATTCGCTTTGGTGGCAAATATCCAGACTGGAATCTACGGTTGTTTAAGCACGAAAAAGGTCGCTACGAAAACCTGAAAACGGAAGGAATTCCCAATACTGGAGACAACGAAGTCCATGAACATGTTGTCCTACACGGCAAGGCTGGCTATCTTGAAAATGATATGCTGCACATTGATTTTAAGGACATTTACCATTGGCTAGAACGGCACAATCGCTACTCCAATTGGGAAGCTCGTGTCTATCTGAATCTACTTACTGGTAAAGATGACTCTGGCACCATCGGCGGCAATTTGTTTGGAAACGCAGTACAGCGCAAGCGGTTTCTGAAAAAAATCTGGGTTCGACTACCGTTTAAACCAATACTGCGGTTTATTTTGTTTTACGTTATACAGCTGGGCTTTCTAGATGGAAAAGCTGGATACATTTATGGACGCCTGTTGAGTCAGTATGAATATCAAATTGGTGTCAAACTCTATGAGTTACAAAAGTTTAGCGGTAAGCTGAATGTACAAAAAAGTGAACCAGTACAGACACCAGTAACACCAAAGCCATCAGTTGTCTCTCAAAATACCTGAGTCTAAATTATGACTAATGACTTAAGTAAACTACCAGCGTTAGATTTAGAACCCTTAGTGGATTTACGCCAGTACGACCAATCTTGGTTTGACCGAGGACGTCCGGGCTGGTTCATCTTACTCTGGTGGTTGGTGCAAGCGATCGCATTTCCCTTAAGTCCTCATAACTTGAATGGCTTCCGGCGATGGCTGCTACAACAATTTGGAGCCAAGATTGGTCCTAATGTCATCATTCGACCCACGGCTCGTTTTACTTACCCGTGGAAAGTAGAAGTTGGTGAGTACAGTTGGATTGGGGATGATGTGGTTTTCTACAGCTTGGATAGGATTCGCATTGGTAGTCATTGCGTTATTTCTCAAAAATGTTACCTCTGTACTGGTAGCCACGATATGAAAGACCCAGCCTTTGGTTTAATCACATCTGAGATTAGTGTTGGTAACGGAGTTTGGATTGCCGCCGATTGCTTCATTGCGCCCGGTGTTCAAATTGGAGCCAATGCGGTAATTGGTGCTCGCAGCACTGTGTTTAGTAATATCCCAGAGCAGCAAGTATGCTGGGGAATTCCAGCACGTCCCCGCTATCGACGGGAAATCGAGGAGATATGGAATAGGGTGTAGGGTGTAGGGTGTAGGGTGTAGGGTATAGGTTGTAGGTTGTAGGGTGTAGGGATTAGGGAAAAAATTCTGTGTACCTCATAGCTATGAAAAAGGCTATATCGTAGCTGATCAGGAAATGGTGCAATCGAATAATTACCCTGTCTTGATGCAGTCGCTCATGGGGGAAACCCCCAAGACCGCGCAAATCACGCTTAATCAAAATCTCCCCATCTCCCCATCTCCCCATCTCCCCATCTCCCCACACTCTTAATTATGGGTATTCAACTTAATTATGGGTATTCAACCGGAGTTGATAATACAAGGGTAAGTTAACCAAATCCGGAAAAATTGTCGATAAGTTTCCGGATTTTAATTTTGCCAAAAGAAAAAGATAGTGGACCACTTTAAGTCAGGATTCCATAGTCATGGTTCACAAATTCATTTTCCAAGGTTCAGCTTACCTGTTGTCAGCGTCCGTGATGTGGCAAATGCTTCCCGCAACAGCCGGAATAGTACCTGGGAAGCATGACAATAGCAATGTTCCCACCTTCGAGATTGCTGGATTATTCGATGAGCTCCGCCAAATCCGTCGAGATGTTCAAGAGGTAACTAATACCATTCGTGAAGGCAGGCGTATAATCCAAGGCACACGCAGAGCGGTTGATGAGTTTGATCAACTTGGGGACGACCTCAACTCTGGACGAGTGGTAAAGTCTTCTAACAATAATCCCTGTCGTAAAAATGGCTCTCAGAAATCCGTTGCTATCAATGAGCAGGTGATTTGCACCAAAGAGGGAGCCTATGAGTTAAGTCAGGAATTGCGTAAGGTACTGATGATGACACAAACTCGAAACCTATATATTGATGAGTTTTACGGCAATTTTTTGGACAAAGTATTTAATCGTCCTGTTGAGTTTATGTTCGAGAATAAGGAGGAGATGACCTTAGAAAATCTTACGAAGGTGCTTGCTCTCTATGATCAGAAACGGTGGGATTATAGCAAAATCACACAGATTCTTTTCTCTCCCTCTACTAGTAAAGCAACCTTGATGTTTGGACAACGCACCGAACCGGAAATTGTATCTGTCCCTGATTCTATTGGTGAGTTTTCAGATTCCGTATTTAAAATTAAATCTAAGTCTCCATTGAATCAAGAATAAGTTGACAGGTTAGCTATCAGCGTTCAGTGGTCAGCCTATGCGCTACGCGCACGCGTGCGCGTTCAGCCGTCAGCCGTCAGCTTATTTTATTCAAAAGCTGATAGCTGATAGCTGATAGCTGATAGCTGATAGCTGATAGCTGATAGCTGATGGCTGATAGCTGATAGCTGATAACTGATAACTGATGGCTGATAGCTGATAGCTGATAGCTGATAGCTGATAGCTGATAGCTAATAGCCTTAATCACTAAAACTAATTTGTGGCCCTTTTGGTACAATACCAGAGGGATTAATAAACGGATGACTCTTATAATAATGATCCTTAATATGGTCAATATTACAAGTTTCTTCTACCCCTGGCTGATGATAAAGGTCTTTGAGATAATTCCACAAATTGGGATAATCCAGAATTCGTTGCCAATTACATTTGAAATGGAAATAGTAAACTGAGTCAAAGCGTAGCAGAGTGGTAAACATACACCAATCGGCTTCTGTAATGCGATCGCCACAGAGATAACGTTGTTTACCTAACACCCCTTCCCAATAGTCAAGGGCATCAAATAGTTCAGTTACTCCTTCTTCATAGGCTTGCTGAGTTGTAGCGAATCCGGCTCGATACACACCATTATTAATAGGTTGGTAAATGGCATCAATGGTTTTATCAATCTCTTTCCGTAAATTCTCCGGATAAAAGCTGATATCCGACTGAGCAATCCCGTCGAACTCGATGTCAAACATCCGAATAATTTCACGGGATTCATTATTAACAATTGTGCCAGTTTCTTTATCCCAAAGGACTGGAACCGTCACCCGTCCGGTACAGTTAGGGTCAGCTTTTATATAAACTTCCCGCAGATAGCGAGCACCATTGACTGTATCAGGGATACAACCAGGCCCATCGGAAAATTCCCATCCATCTTTATCCATCAATGGGTCAACAATGGACAGGGTAATTGCTTCCTCCAATCCCTTTAAGGCTCGCATAATCAGAGTGCGGTGCGCCCAGGGACAAGCATAGGAAATGTAAAGATGGTAGCGTCCAGAGGCTGGTTTATAGTCTGTGGAACCATCAGCACGAATCCAATTACGGAACTTCGTAGGATTACGCATGAATCGTCCTTGGGGGTCTTGCTGATAGGCTTCGTTAGTCCATTTTCCGTTAACGAGCATCCCTGTTGCCATAGTTTTCCTCTGTTCGTGTAGCGTGGCCAACTGCCATGGTATTTTTTTTCATACTATCTATAGCTAAGGGAAAAGGGAGTCGGGAGTCGGGAGTGCATCCCTTAAAACCCTCTTTGCTATTGCCTTTTGCCTTTTTCGGCAACGCCATCCCAAGAAGGTTGGTAATTAAACAACCATTTAAATTGCAAATCTGCTAACCAGGTGGGAGTAAGTTTGTAAATATTGTTGCGTAAGAAACATCCCATTGCAGAGTTGCTTTGCCCTAACTTACCTACTTGCCGGGACGTACTGAAAACACGATTTACCCTTGGACTGCGCTGACTTTCAAATTGACGTAATAGTGACGGAACCTGGTTATTGTTCAATGTCAGAGTAAGTATTTTAGCTAGTTCAAAGCCATCTTCCACAGCCATACAACCTCCCTGACCGAGATTAGGTTGTACCGGATGCGCTGCATCTCCAATTAAGCTTACCCGACCTCTTCCCCATTCAGTACCCTTTGGTTCCCGGTCAAAAATATCATCTCGGTAAATGCTGCTGTTATCTAAACTCTGGATAATACTTGGCACAGGTTCCGCATAATCTGAAAATAGTGATTGTAATGCTTTGGATTTACCACCAACTGTGTCATCATTACCGCCTCTGTCACAATTCTTGAAGGCGTAGAAAGAAAATCGTCCTCCTCCCACATCAAAATATCCAAAGCGATTTCCCCGTCCCCAATATTCCATCCAACTGTATCGCTCATCCAAGGTTATGTTTGAGGTATGGAAATATCCCCGCCAGCAAGTCATACCACTGTACACTGGCTCTTTTTGCCTTTCAGTACTATTTAGGCGAGCACGTACTTTTGAATAAAGACCATCAGCACCTACTAAAATATCTCCTGTAACTGTGCTGCCATCTTGAAAGTGAACCTTGACATTCTCCCCAGTATCTTCAAAGTCACAGAAGTCCATGCCAGCCCGTACTACTCCTGTAGGCAATGCTTCATAGAGAATCTGTTGGAGTTCAGGTCTCAAAAGACATAACCCTAGGTCTTTTTCCCCTACAAATTTGGGTGAATTAATATACAGAGGATTACCTTTTTTGCTAAAGAACCCACCGTTTAAAATTGTGCCTCCCTGCTGATATAAACGTTCATAAATCTTTCCTCCCCACAGTAGTTTGTAAACCCGCATTGCATTTCGTTGAATAAATATGCCCCCTGGTCCAGAGAGCATTCCATCCAGTTGACGCTTCTCATATAGCTCAACTTCTATACCCACATCAAGGCAGGCACGGGCAAAAGTCAACCCACCAATTCCACCCCCAATGACAATCACCTTCTTTACTGAGGTTTCGATAGCTTTCCCGGATGTTTCCATGGCTTTCTTTAAATCAATGGATAATTCTTCCCTTGATTTACTCTACTATGAGGTTCCTTTTTCTAGGGACCTTCGGAGCTGGGAGTAGGGAAAAGAGGGCATTGCTGAATCTTCGGATGAATATGAGTGGGCTGTGCATCCTGCCCGCTGGTAATTGGAACGGGCAAGATGCCCATTCCACCCCTGATGCCCATTCCAGAAAACTCTTAAAATTATTCCATTATTAAGCAAGGCCGTATATTCTACGCGAACGGGCCTTCACCTCTAGAACTCCCGTTGACCCAGTACCCAATGGCTAGCTATCAACAGGCGCAGTTATCGTTGTGGTAGGGAGCTATGGAATGGGTGGTCAGGGGCGGTATTGGTTTTTAGCCAGCACCTGAGGGGGATAACCCTTCAAGAATCTTTACAAAACTCTACGTCACGTTTCGCTTCCTGTCGTCTCTTATTTATGTACACCAAGCTTTCCAAGAGCAAGCGCTTTTGAAAAGTAGATCAAGGAACGCCTGTTAAATACGTATAAGTTTGTCACTATGTTTAGTCAAGGTGAAATTTCAGAAGATTCTCAAGAACAACTCAAAACAATAGTCCGAGAAGTCTCTGAGCCAGATAATCTTCCGGAACAGCCAGAGCTTGTTCAGTTGGTTCAAGAGTATTACCAGCTAGCGAATCAAAAAGAGCTTACGCAAGAAGATGGTGAGAGAATGGCACAAATGTTTGACCTGGCAGTATTAGATTCGCAGTTTGACCAGTGCATTGACAGGGTAGATCAGCTGATCAGCCAGTCCTTCCAGTCTTGTCCCTCTTCAGGTTGCTTTGGTCTCCTTTCGCTAGAAGAGTTTATCTATCAGGTAAATGCCATAGCGCCCCAAGACATGAGTATGGAGAGGTTCAAAGAGCTTGCGGTGAACCTTAATTTGAGTGAAAAGCTACTGGAGCAATCTATTAGTTTTAAAGAGAGTGACTACCATCGCCAATTAGTTTGTACGACCGGTTTTGGTGATATTTTTGTTATTTCTTGGGAGCCTGGTCAGTTTTCACAAATACATACCCACGAAGAGCAAATTAGCATAATCCGTGTCTACAAAGGAACCCTTACCCACCGCTTTTATGATCTGGTGGAGCACTTGCACGGAAAGCAGGGCTACCGAACAAAGGACGAGAAAAAGTTCACAGACGGTGAGTTAACCTGCGTTGGGTTTCATCAGACTCACCAGCTTGCTAACGAGTCCCAAGAAAGACTGGTTACTGTGCATGTTCGGTTCTTCAAACAAAGACTTATATCCTGTGAACCCGTAGAAAATTGTGAACCGGATAGGTCTTGTCCTGATTTAGTTGATAGGCGAAAATGATCGGCTTGGCGCTTGCTGATCGCAATTTAGTCTAGCTTTTTGTTATTGGGCAGAGCAGAAACTATTTTTATAGCCTGCCCTATCGACCGTGACACGATTGTGCATTACCAGGATAAAAAATTAAATGAGAAAACCCCAACCACAGAAAGACATTTTCAAGCTGTTAAATTCACTATCTATTCCAATAAAAGTTTGGATGTGCCAATTTAATATTAATAGCAATTATACCCATGAAGATATCAAAAATGATATCTTTTTAGTTCTCCAAGAACTAATCAACTCCGGGAGACTAGAGTCGCATTTAGAAGTTGATGAGGGACTTTCGCTGGTTCTAATTAAGGGTGACTTAAGAGAGCCAATTATTAATCCAAGGGCTTGGTTGCGAACAATTGCCTTGAATTACATAAGGGCACTGTGCCGTGAGCATAATAGGTTTTCAGATATTAGTTCGGAAATGTGGGAAAGTTTACTATCGACTGAGCAGAGTAATGCGGTCTCTTCCCGTCACACTCACCCTATGCAGTATATAGAGAACTTGGAACTGCGGGATAATATCAAAAAACTTCCTGAGCAAGACTCAGAAATTTTAGAGTTATTCTATTTTAAAAAGCTTTCCTATGCTGAAATTTCGAGTCATTTAGAGGATAACGGCTATGGTCGGTATACGGAAGAAACTATTCGGCAAAAAAAGTGCCGATCACTCAAGAAACTCCGCCAACTTTATTTATAAACGGGATTGGTGAGCAAAATAAAATTCTAGATAGGGAGCATATCATATTTCTAAAAAAAGTAAATGTGAGGAGTGTGATAAGTGTCGGGAGTGTGGTAAGTGTGAGGACTGTGATAAGTGTGGGGGTTTTATTAGAATTTTTGCCTAATTTTAGGTATTGATATGCACCCTATAAATAACTAGTAATTGTACTTTAATTACAAATATGACTGTGGATTTTTTTATTATGACACAGGCACTTTTTTGCGTTTATTAACATATGAAAAATATTGGTTTACTTTGTCACGTTGGGCGATATTTTTACTCTCTTTAATAGAAACCTTTAACTAAAGTAAAATCGGGGTAAGGTGACATGAATAGCAAAGAACTTCAAGAAAGGTACGCAGCAGGAGAACGATATTTTTGTGCTATCGACCTAGTTCAAGCTAATCTGAGTGGTATCAACCTTAGTGGTGCGAATCTGAGTCGAGCAGATTTAAGCGGGGCTAACCTGAGCCGAGCTGATTTGAGTGGGGCTAAGTTGCGTTGTGCGAAATTGGAAAAAGCTAATTTGACTGATGCCAAGCTTCACAGGGCAAATCTAGGTCGAGGGAAACTTGCTGGAGCAAAGCTAAGTCGAGCAGATTTGAGAGCTGCCAATCTCAAGGGTGCGGATCTGGCTGAAGTAGACTGGAAGGATGCAGAACTATGGGGTACCGTTATGCCTGATGGTAGGGTTGTTTCCTCATCTACTCAAGATCTAGCTTCCTAGCTCCTTACTGGCAATCATCTCCAGATAAAACGCCGTTGCTTAATCATGGAATGATTAAGCAACGCCCCTTTTTCCCTAAGAAAGCTTCGTCAGGAATTCTAAAAATGTTTTAGTTCTTGGTGTTAAGAGGGTACGGCGATAGGCATCTGCCGCTTTTTTAATTCCTTCTGCTTGAGTTGGATAGGGATGAATTACGCTCGAAAGCTTACTCAAACCAATCTTATGGACAATTGCTGTCGTCACCTCAGAAATCATTTCCCCGGCATGAGTTGCCACAATAGTTGCTCCCAGGATTTGATCTGATCCCTTCTTGTGGTGAATTTTAACAAATCCCTCTTCTTCCCCATCTGCGATCGCTCGGTCTACAGTACTAAACGGAATTTTAATCGTATTAACATTAAACCCTTTCGCTTGAGCTTCATGTTCATACATCCCGACATGGGCAATTTCTGGATCAGTATAAGTTGCCCAAGGCATCACTAAGTTACTCAATTTATATTTACCGAAGCCAAAGGGAGAAAATAGAGTATTCTTAATCACAATCCGTGCTGCTGAATCCGCTGCATGGGTAAACTTCCAGTCCATGCAAATATCACCAGCAGCATAAATTTTGGGATTGGTAGTCTCAAGGTAATCATTCACCTTCACTCCTTTACGCTGGTCATACTCTACCCCGACCAGTTCCAAATTTAACCCTTCTACATTCGGGGCACGTCCAGCACCGATCAAAATTTCATCTACTGTGACCGACTCTTCCAAACCAGTGCAGCTATTGAAGTGTAAGATTTTACCTGCTTCTGTCTTCTCGACCCGGTTCAATTGGGCACCCAGGACTAAACGGATACCTTCTTTTAAAAAGACTTTTTGAACAATATCGGCGGCGTCAGCATCTTCTTTATTTAAAATGTGAGAACCGCGATGGAACAGCACTACTTCACAACCTAAACGGCGGAAAGACTGAGCTAATTCACACCCAATGGGACCGCCACCAATAACAGCTAGTCGATTGGGACGTTCTGTCAGAGAAAATACTGTTTCATTGGTGAGATACCCCGCCTCTTCCATGCCCTCAACTCGGGGTCTTACTGCTCTTGCTCCTGTAGCAATTACCGCTTTCTTAAACTTGAGAGTAGTATCATTTACTTCAATGGTATCATCACCAGTAAACCGACCATTGCCTAAAAATATATCAATACCATAGGTATCTTTGAAGCGTTTAGCAGAATCGTGATGGCTAATCCCTGCTCGTAGCCGACGCATCCGTTCCATCACTGCAGGGAAGTCTACTTCAATATTATCTGGAACTTTAACCCCAAAAGCTCCCGCATTGCGCATCTCAGCCACTACCCGAGATGACCGAATCAAACACTTGGAGGGGACACAACCTACATTTAAACAATCCCCACCCATCAAATGCCGTTCAATCAATGCCACCTTCAAACCAACACCGATACCTGCTGCACCTGCTGCGGTAACTAATCCAGCTGTACCAGCACCAATTACCACTAGGTCATAACAATCAACAGGTTTTGGATTAACCCAATCCCCTGGATGAACGTAGTTAACCAACCTCTGGTTATACTCGTCCATGGGTGGAACAATAACTCTTTGGTATTGAGAACTTGACATTTATAATAACTCCTTTGATAGTTCAAAATTAAATTATTTTTTTTAGGGAATAGGGAATAGGGAGTAGGGAGCAGGGAGCAGGGAGTAGGGAACAAAAATTCACGGATCTCTATAACCTTTAACCTTCTAACCTTTAACCTTAAACTTCCTAACCTTTAACCTTAAACTTCCTAACCCTAAACCTCCTAACATTAAACCTGCTATACTGTCTCCTTGGAGACGCTTTTGTCTAAAGCCTTCTTAGCCACATTAGTCACATAAAGTGTCACAGCTACAGTGGCGATAAAACCAATAATCCGAATTGCCCACTGGACAGTAGGATTGGTGGGTGCGTCACCACCACCGATCATGGCTAGGTCTCCAGCCAGAGAACCGATGTAAACGTACATGACTGTTCCTGGAATCATGCCAATGGAGCCTAAGACATAGTCTTTTAGAGAAACCCCAGTTAGACCATAGGCATAGTTTAAGAGGTTGAAGGGAAATACAGGAGAGAGTCGAGTCAAAAGCACAATTTTGAATCCTTCCTGACCTACTGCTTCATCAATGGCACTAAATTTGTCATTGCCAGCAATTTTTTGAGCAATCCAGTCTCTAGCTAGATAACGCCCAACCAGAAAAGCAGCCGTGGCTCCGATAGTGGCTCCGATGAACACATAGATTGAGCCTAAGACAACACCAAATACTACCCCAGCCCCTAGGGTTAGGATAGACCCAGGCAAAAATGCTACGGCAGCAATGATATAGATTGCGATAAATGCGATCGCTCCGATGGGTCCGAGACTATCAATCCACTGCAAAGCATTGCGCAATATTTCTTGGGGATTGAATCCTCCACTACTAGCGGATTCCTGTGCAAAACTAGGCTCAGCGTGTACCACCAGTACCATCACCATTGCCAGTAATGTTAATGAAACTAACTTGAAACCCTTCATGACCTTTCGGGGATGAGATTGACTGCTTCTTCTTGTACTTATCATGAGTTGAGACCGTTGCAATTGAACTTGAGACATAGTAATCAAATTATCTAGAGATTCTGATTATCTTAAATAGCTTGTTGGGTAATGAAATTAACAAAAGTTTATAACTTTACAGGTAAGCCTTCAGCCTAGGGCGATCAGCTTTCTAGAGAGTGGCCAACAAACAATTGCAGTATCAATTGCTTGTTGATGATCATCATACAATACTTTTTAGGAGGTAAAGCTAGTGAAACTAATTGAAATTTACTAAGAATAGTTTTGGTTAATTTTAAGCTTAAATTTAGCGGTAACTCAGGAAAAAATCAGGTTTATTAATCTAGCTGATATTATCTATAAAAATTAGCTCTGATAACAGACTTTTTTTAGTTATAGCAAACAATTAACTGGTTTATCTAAATTAGAGCTTAATTTCGAGTTACATAGGGGGGGGTTGTAAGTTACAATTAATCAAGAATATTAGGTAACTATTGATTAACACTGCATCGACAGCTGGACTGACTTGCAGGGAAGAAGCAGATCGAGAATCTTGAACTGGTTATGCTTGAAGTCTTGATTAGGAGCCAGAAGTCAGGAAGAAGCCGTTGAGGTACAGGACTGAGGCCAAACTAGAGACGAAACTCTATCAGTAGTAGGGTGGATTAATCCGCGACTCTACAGGTATAGCTACTGGGTAAGTCTTGGGAAACTTGATACTCCCTTGTGACAGATGAAACTTAAGTATAATGTTGCCCATGGGAATTATACTTATTTGGCTTAAAGTATAATTCAACAGGCGTTAGTCAAGTATTTGCAAAACTTCCGGTGCGCAAAATAGTTTGGTGTAAGAGCCTGTATTGACTTGCTCTAAGATACCGGCGTTAACGAGTTTCTCAACGTTTTGGTGTGCAGAGGGATAAGTCACATCAAGAATCTTCTGTGCTTGAGGAATGGTAAGGATGGGTGACTCAAATAGACTATCTGCTAAACGGGGCAATAGGGCTGACGCACGGGCTTGACTTAATTTATCTCGCCACCTCAGCTGTAAATCTTGTAACTTTTTGGAGCGGATCACTGCATCTTGAGATTGTTCTGTAACACCACGCAGAAAGAATAACAGCCAGTCTTGCCAAGCACCACGTTGACTGACCGCTAACATCAGGTCATAGTAATCTTGCCGATGACGCTCAAAAAAGGCACTTAGATACAGTAGAGGCAGTGGTAGTAATTTCCAATGTAATAGTAAAAGAGATGTAATTAGTCGTCCGATACGCCCATTACCATCCAAAAAGGGATGTATTGTTTCAAATTGATAATGAATTATACCAATGCGAATCAGTGGTGGGTAGTCACACTCCTTGTTGAGATAGGCTTCGAAGTCTCTGAGAGACCCTGACATTTCTGGCACAGGGGGTGGAATAAAACGAGCGTCTTCCATATTTCCTGTTTGTGGTCCAATCCAATTTTGGATGCGACGGAACTCTCCAGGGGTTGCGTTTTCACCACGGACACCCTCTACTAGACGTTGATGGAGTTCACAAATAAATCGTAGACATACAGGTAAGGTCTCAAGGCGTTTCAAACCGTACTCCAAGCTACGTACGTAGTTAAGTACTTCTTTTGCATCAGATTTTGGATCAGATTTTGGATCAGATTTTGGTGGGGAAGGAAGAATACCAGGAAGGGTTAGTTGTTCACTCTCGTAGGCATATAGGTTAGCAATATTAGTTTGGGTACCTTCGATACGAGACGATAGAACCGCCTCACGGCGAATGAATGGACTGATCAAAAGATTGGGATTAGCCATGCTACGTCCTAGTCCCGCAAGTTCCCCCAGAGCGAGAGCCGCCTCAGACATGCCATTGAAAATTTTTGTGTCTAGTTGCAGTGTAGGTGGCAGAGGATTCGGCACAAAGGCAAAGCAAGGTTTTTCATGGTGTCCTATTGATACTAGCCTCCCTGGAGAGCTATCCTCAAAGTCTTCTGGGTTCATAGTTTATTAATTGGTTCTATATAAATAACTAAATCACTGATCGTCTTTGTTGTGGATCAGCAATCAAGAGCGATCGCGTTTTAAGGTAGAGCGCAGTGGAGGCAAACAGGCAATCCTATTACATACTCATGATAGTCAGGACTTACCCTAGCAACTCTACCTGTAGCGGTTTTTATTAATGCATCCTACTATTGATAGGGTTTGTTGACCAGTTTTGCCTAAGTCCTGTAGCTGTGACTACCTTTCCTTAGCACGATTAGGAGATAGCAATCCGTATCGGAATTGTAAGAATTTTTGATACCATATTCCCTGTTCCGGTGATCCGCTGTTCCCTTTACTACAGAAAGATACTAAAGGGTTGAACAAAATAACAACTATATTAGTTTTAGCTCGATTTGCAAAACTTAAAGAGTTCTGCTATACTTTATTACAAAGCTTGATTTACAAAACAAGCACCTCACAACTATGGATCTTAAATCTGCTCATGAGGAGCTTATTACTTGGATCAAGACTCGGCTAGATAAAACCCAGCAAGAACTTGCTGAAGCCGAAGCGAAACTGGTTGAGGTAAAGGCTTTAGTTAAGCAAAAGCGGGCAAACGTTGCCTATTTTCAGAATAAGCTTGAAGCCGAACTATCCAGCAACGAGCTTGCAGCGGAAATATCGAGCGCCTTGGTGGAAGACCGTGAGGTCAATGGAAATCTGTTGTCTGAACAAGCTCCCACTGCAAATCCAAGTGCCAATAGTGGCAATGTCGGTCAAGGAATTTTTCTTGATGATGAATCACAGGAGGAATCCTTTGAAGAAAACGAAAGGGAAAACCAAGACGATAGGGAGAGTCACAAGCGCAATCCCAGAGATATGCTATATCGTGAATTTAGAGGTCAAACATTAGGGGAAGCAGCAGAAATTATCTTAGATAGTTTTGCTTATCCGGTTACCCCAGAACAGATTGCCAGCAGGCTATTTGATCCAAAATCTGATCATGAGCAACTCCGTGCTAAAAACTCCTTGTCTACGGAATTGCGTCGAGGTGCAAAAGAAGGGAGGTGGAAAAAAGTGGGACGAGGTCTTTTTGCTTCTAATTCTTTCCACGAGGAAGTAACTGATGAAATTAATAACTAAAAGTAATAACTAAGAGTTTTAGGTTCAGATCTCTTTTGCCTGGAAAATGCTCTCATATCAGGAGTGATCGAAATCGAAACCGTACTTGACCCAATTAACCCATCAAAAAAGCTGATTCCCTTTTTGCTAACCTATAGAATAGAAGTCTGTTGACACCTGTACCTATTTCCCCATGTCTGCTAAGGATCAATTCCATGATCTAGTTAAGCATGCTCTAATCAATGATGGTTGGATCATTACTCACGATCCTTATCGCATTGATCTGGGTTTTACCGATATCTACATTGATTTGGGGGCAGAACGCCTGATTGCTGCTGAACGCAATAATGAAAAAATAGCTATTGAAGTTAAAAGCTTTCTATCAACTTCAAGAATTTCAGAATTCCATGGTGCAATTGGGCAGTTTATTAACTATCGTCTTGCCTTAGAAGATGAGGAGCCTGATCGAACACTTCATCTTGCGGTTCCTAACACTATTTACAGTGCTTTTTTCAGTTATCCCTTCATACAAAAGTCGATAAGCGCGTAATCAGGTTCCTATTGTAGTTTATGACATTTCCAAACCCAGGATTACTCAATGGATAAGCTAGAAGTGTATCGACAGCACATTCAGGACTTGCTTAAAAAACGCGCCAGTATTAAGTCGGCGAATCCGGCTATGGAAACCCAGCTCATTTTTGATACGGAACGGGATCATTACCAGATGGTTCATACGGGTTGGAAAAATAACACCACCCGTATTTATGGGTGTTCTGTACATGTCGATATTAAAGATGCCAAGATTTGGATACAGCATGATGGGTCGGAGATTGCGATCGCAGATCAGTTAGTTGAGCTAGGGGTACCAAAGCAGGATATTGTGTTGGCCTATCAGGCACCCATCATGAGGCAGTATACCGAGTTTGCGGTGGGGTGAGCGCACCCGCCATACAGTGGTGGAGCTAAAAAATCAGCGGTGTGAAGTTTTTTATGACAGGTGTTGCTAAACAGATGAAGGCCGCAGGGTTATCCCTGAAGGATATTGCCCAATATACGGGGTTGAGTATTGATGAGATTGATGGGTTGTAGGTTCAAACTGCTTCATCCAATCTTCGGATATGCAGAACCTCATTTTTCATTAATGACTCAATTTGTGACTCTGAAACCACTAAAACGGCAATCGTTTCCCCGATCCCATTGAAAACTTCCAGACTATAACCATCCTCTCCGTCTTGTACTGGATGGTGATCGACAATCGTTGCAATATCCCCTTGCTGCAACTTATACTTGGGAAAATCTTCCCCCAGGGCCACCCGTGAAAATAACTCAAATGCCATTATCTAGCCTCCTTATCTGGGTACAGGGTGATAAACTTTGTCTGTTGAGTTTCATGCTCCACCATCCAAATTGTCTTGATGTCTAGTTCAACTCCATTTGGTCCTACTAAAATGCCCCGAATGGTATAAACATAGCCAAATCGGTTGGGTTCATCGCTCAACGTCGCATCCAATGGCAAAATCTGGGAACGCAAATCTATTTCTAACTGTTGCCAGTTCTCTTGACTATAGCCTGCCTGAGCTAAAAATTTTGACTTATCATCGTTATCACGCCAGACCAACAAATATCTGGTAAGTTTGGCCGTTGCAATTATGGCATCCTGTGGAAGTTTCATAAACCTATATGGTTATATGGTTATCCAGTTTTGGCGTTATCATTAATTCCCAGTATATTGATTTTTGCACGTTAGTGTAGCCTATCGATCAAGGAATCGCACCCAACCTGGTTCCACGATGATGGCGTTGGGAATTTTATTCGCGATCGCTTATCTATTCTTATCAAGACATCCGGTCACACAGGACTGACACTGGCCCTTTGATCCAGGGTTCTTTAGTAGAAGAAAGTAGGTTTTTTCGGTAGAGTGGGCAAAACTTACCCACCCCACTTAAATTCAATATTAAGTCTCTACTTGGAAGTAAACATCAACCATGTCGTGTCTAGTACTGACTCTCCCTGTTGTAAGGTAAAGTTGTAACTTATATTAACCACTGCGATCTATCATCTAAAACTTGTTATCGATGCTAACGCCAGCTACGTAATTCATAGACTCTGCCATGATTGCCAATCCTCAGTCCCAGAAAATGACTGTCGAAGCTTACTTGGAATGGGAACCACACCAAGAACTTCGATACGAATTTATTAATGGTGATATTTTGGCTATGACAGGTGGCAGCATTCCCCACAATGATATTGCGATTAATCTACTTGCTGCGCTACGTCCCCATGTTCGTCCCAAAGGCTGTCGCATCAATATTGCTGACGCTAAAGTAAAGGTTACCGAATCTATCTACCGTTATCCAGATGTGGTGGTGAGCTGCGATCAGCGAGATAGAATAGCGATTAACGCGATCCAATATCCAAAACTTATCGTTGAAGTGCTTTCCCCCGGTACAGAAGCTCTCGATCGGGGCAATAAGTTCAAAGAATATCGCACTCTACCCAGCCTAGAAGAATACGTCCTGATCAGCTCTACCGAGATCAACGTCGAGATTTACCGGAGGGGCGAAGGGCGGTTGTGGCTATACACAGCATACCAAGCTGGAGATGTGATTACCCTCGAAAGCGTTGGTTTTGAGTTTGCGATCGCACTCCTGTACGAGGATATCCCACTAGACCGGTGAACTATCTCAGACTCAAGTTTGGTGGTGCGATCGCCCAAGCAATGATGAATAGATTTGGTCTAGCATATAATCTTACCAGAAAAGCTTGCTGTTTCTTTTAAAATCTCATGGCAAAGGATCGTTTCCACAATGCAGTGAGAACTGCCCTAGAAAAAGAAAACTGGGTAATTACTGCGGATCCCTATGAATTGAGTGTTGCGGGAGTCGATTTTGAAATTGATCTTGCCGAGCTAATCGCTGCCGAACGAGCAGGAGAAAAGATTGCTGTGGAAATTAAAAGCTTTATTGGTCGATCCGTTGTCTCCGATTTTCATACTGCCCTTGGGCAATGCATCAATTATCAATTTGCCCTAAATGAAGTTGATGCCCAACGTAATCTTTACCTTGCCATTCCTGAAACAATTTACCAATCTTTTTTCCAGCGACGTTTTGTACGATCAGTAATTGATAAGACTCAAATCAATTTACTCATCTATGATCAAACTCAGGAGGTTATTCGGCAATGGCTGTAAAACAATCTGTAGCACAATATCGTCAGTGGATTCACGAATTACTGCTAGAACGAGCCAATCGTAAGCCCACCTTCCCGGAAATCGAAGCCCAAGCGGTTTTGGACACAGAACGAGATCATTATCTGTTGCTGCACACGGGCTGGAAAGATAACCGTCGCACCCACGGATGTAGCCTCCACTTAGATATTAAACATGGTAAAATCTGGATTCAGCATGATGGCACCGAAATTGGGATTGCTACCCAATTGCTTGAACTGGGTGTTCCGGCTGAGGATATTGTCCTTGGCTTCCACTCCCCCAACATGCGCCAATATACCGAGTTTGCAGTTGATTAACTAGACTTCGGGCGTTGCTGAATCTTTCAATGAATAGCAGTAGAGTGGGCATCTTGCCCGCGCCAAAACATCGCCAAACAGGCAAGATGCCTATTCCACAGAATTGTTTCCCTGTTTCCTGTTCCCTGTTTCCTGTTCCCGTCTTGATGCAGTCGCTCATGGCGCATGGGTCTGTGTGCGGAACCTGCGTCCGCACCTGTCAGCCATGCAGTCGCTCATGGGGGGGACCCCCAAGACCGCGCTGCCTCCCCAAGACCGCGCTGCATCGCTGCTCCCTAAAACTCAGAAGTTTGTACTTCACCAATTGAAAACCGCTATATTAATAATCATAAATAACAAGAGGAATTAAAGCCATGAGTAGCTCAAATCCAAAACACTATAAAAGAATCGGGAGTATCTATGATGATTTGTGGAGTTACTCACAAGACTACATTAGATTTATGGGGTTAAGAATAATTGAATATTTACGCTTAACCCCAACAGATAGTCTTGTAGATTTAGGCTGCGGTACAGGGCTTTTTACCCAAGCAATTCCTAAGGAAATACAGTTAGATAATCCGATTATATGCGTCGATCCTTCTCAAGAGATGCTCTCACAAATCCCTTTAAGCCCTCAATACCAAATTAGGGCAGTAGATGCGATTACTTTTGTCTCTGAAACCTCAGGTTATAATAAGGTCTACATGAAGGAAGCCATTCATCATATAGACAATAAAGAATTACTATTTAGTAGTTTGTTTGAAAAGCTAACTAGTGGAGGAATTTTCTTGCTAATCCTTCTGCCTCCAACGATTGAGTATCCTTTATTCAAGGAAGCTTTAGAGCGATATGAAAGAGGGCAGCCTAACTATAACGATCTAAGTAGTTTACTAGAAAAAGTCGGCTTCAACGTCTCAGTTGATTTTGTTGAATATCTTCAGTCAATTCCTAAAGAACAATACTTGAAAATGGTAGCAAATCGCTATATGTCCTTACTGTCATTCTTTGATGATCAACAGTTACAGGAAGGTCTAGCAGAAATCTCAGAAAAATATGCTCAACAATCTATCCTTGAATTTCCTGACCGTTTTGTTTTTATTACAGCAAGTAAGTAGTTACAGCGGTTTTCAATTCGGTTAGGTACAAAGTCCTGGGTTTTAGGGAGCAGGGAGCAGGGAGCAGCGGATATGGGAAGAGGGAAGAGGGAAGAAGGATAAAATCCTGTGTACTTGATAGTTATGCAAACCGCCGTAAGCTAAAGGCCTTTGGCCACGCGTGCGCGTTCAGCTTATGCGCTACCCGCACGCGTGCGCGTTCAGCTTATGCGCTACCCGCTGCATCCCTATTCCCTATTCCCTATTCCCTATTCCCTATTCCCTATTCCCTATTCCCTA
>WTKN01000321.1 GCA_011524395.1 Moorena sp. SS36440bin_2 | reverse complement strand
TCAGGTGCGACCCGTGGCGAATTTAATTCTTAATGGGTCAAACGCACCATTACGGTCTTGGGGAGGCAGCGCTGCATCGCTATTCCCGATTCCCGATTCCCGATTCCCTGACAACTGCCGCGAATTCTACTGTTCAATAACTAGTGCATTCAAGCCGTCTAACCGTAAAGCAACTTGATAAGCCTTACCAACCTTCTTTAGTTTAAACGCTCCTAAGGATTGCAAAAATTTGGGGAATGTACCCTTTAAATTTAAGTCTCTCATCAACTGAGTAATGGGTCGAGAGTATTGTTTTTTAAATTCAGTAGCTATATGAGCGATCGGAACATAAGGATCTTTATAGTTTGTCTTCAAATCCTTGAGGAGTTTAACGAGTATCTCTTCTAAATCTGATTTAGATTCAATTTTAGATAAAGGCTTAACAGTAGGTTTTAACTGAATAGTCTTCAAAGAAGAGGTCTTTTTAATGAAAGAAATTGGCTTTTCAAATAGAGTTACATAAAAATTTGAAGTCCCCGGTATGTGATGAGTCACAAATTCCTTGGGGTAATCACTAAAAATATCGGTTGTTAGTTTTCCCGGCAAGCGCAGAGATACCACTTGATTGATGGTAAGCTGATACTTAGACTCAAATAAATAAGAGAGTCTAGACAGGTTTACCCAAGCATTGGAAGTGCGTTTTTGTTCAGTTTTGAGGATGTCTTTGAGCTGATTAATAAATTCCTCAAGGGTGGGAATTTCTGGTACAGAGACCAGAGAATGGGCTTTAGTTTCACGAGTCTTGTTATTTAAAACAATGATCTTATCGTTTTGCTTACGCACCAAATAGACTGTTAGTCCATGGGTTTGTAGGGTGGTGCAAAGATGAGTCATGACCCCATCAGAGGAACAGACTAAGACTTCCTTGGCGGTTGGATAATGGATAAAGATAGAAGCGCCAACGGTAGCCATCTTAAAATCAGCGCTGTCCTTTCCTGGTGGGACGTGAATTAGCTCATAGCCACGAGTATGCAGTTCAGTGTCATACTTACCCATAGCACGCCAATTGGCAACAGCAATTTTGATTTGGATCGGGTAGGAACAAATTTGAGCTAGGAACTTTTCGGTTTCAGTATTGAGCCGTAAATTTTCGGCATCTAGCAGTAAGATGGCAATTCCTGTGCCTAGCTTTGGCGAAGGGGAAACCGATGTTGGGGTTTTATTATTAGTAGAGACAGCTAAGTTATGGGAATTATTCCCTGGCTTGGGTCGGATAGAGTGACGAAGTTTTTGGGTCAGTTCCCTAAACCTGGGAGATTCGAAATAACTAGAAATAAACAGAACTTGCAGTAATTTCCTAACTTTGATAATTCGTTGAGGCCAATTTTGCTCTTGGCTGAGTTCTGATTTGAACTTGGTCAGGAAAGCAGATTGATGACGGGGCTTATCCCAAGCGATTTTTCGGTATTTTTCCTTGAGTAATTCGGACTGCTGCTGCTGAACCTCAAGGATGGCTTGGTAGAGGTAAAGGCTAATTTCGTTGATCGCGGCAGAGTCATTCACGAATGGTTTCTGGTAGATTTGGTGAGTAATGTTGGGCTGAATATAAAAGCAGATCTATGAACCCAGTATATGTGAAATAGCAAAGGGAACAGGGAACAGGGAGTAGGGAGTAGGGAGTAGGGAGTAGGGAGTAGGGAGTGGGGAGTAGGGCAGGGCTATTTCATTCTAAATTACAATATTTTATGCATTGACGAGGATACGTCGTTTCAGCCTTCGATAATTCAGGTATGGGATGCCTGAAAGCCTCTAAACTAGTTACCTAGATCCAGAATGAAATAGCCCTGGGGAGTAGGGAGTAGGGAATATGGCATCAAAAATTATCACAATTCATTGTCTTGATCCAGTCGCTCATGGGGGAAACCCCCGCGTGAAGGCGCTGCATCGCTTAGGTACCCTAAATATAAGGAGTGGATAGTGGAAAAATGCGAGTTCCATAGAACTCAGGTGTTGGTAGATTGAAGGAGCTTCGAGCCAGAAGCCAGGAGTCAGAATCCTTGATTAGGGCAATATTTTCTGATCACTCAGTTTTTTGACTGGGTTAAATTTGTTATTATAGCGCTTCCCAGCGTAATGAGGTATACATAATTTTTCCCCTACTCCCGATTCCCGATTCCCGATTCCCGATTGCCAATTCCCCTTAACCCAAAACTAAAGTCCCTGGGCCAATTGAGAACTGGTATAGTAAAAATGACTCAGCTTTACAAATTGTAATCATGGCCAGAGACCTAAGGGGATTTATCCAAGAGCTAGAACAGAAGGGACAATTGCGGCGGATTAAGGCTTTAGTTGACCCAGATTTGGAAATTGCTGAGATATCAAACCGGATGCTACAAGCGGGTGGACCTGGCTTGCTGTTTGAGAATGTAAAAGGGTCATCCTTTCCGGTTGCGATTAATTTAATGGGAACAGAAGAACGGGTTTGCTGGGCGATGAACCGGTCAACTCCGGAAGATTTGGAAACTCTGGGCAAGAAGCTGGGGATGCTGCAACAACCAAAGCCACCTAAGAAAATTTCCCAGGCGGTGGAATTTGGCAAAATTTTGTTTGATGTGGTGAAAGCTAAACCAGGGAGAGACTTTTTCCCTCCTTGTCACCAGGTGGTGGTGGCGGAAAATGATCTGGATTTGAATACATTACCCCTGATTCGCCCTTATCCCGGTGATGCTGGCAAGATTATTACCTTAGGATTGGTGATTACCAAGGATTGTGAGACTGGTATTCCTAATGTGGGGGTTTATCGGCTACAACTGCAGTCTAAGACTACGATGACGGTGCATTGGCTCTCGGTCAGGGGTGGAGCACGACATTTGCGCAAGGCGGTGGAGAGAGGAAAGAAATTAGAAATTGCGATCGCACTCGGTGTTGACCCCCTGATTATTCTGGCCGCTGCTACTCCGATACCGGTTGACCTGTCGGAATGGCTCTTTGCTGGACTCTATGGTGGCTCTGGGGTTAACCTAGCTAAATGTAAAACCTTAGATTTAGAAGTGCCAGCGGATTCGGAGTTTGTCCTGGAAGGCACGATTACTCCAGGGGAAATGTTGCCAGATGGTCCCTTTGGTGACCACATGGGGTATTACGGTGGAGTCGAGGATTCCCCCTTGATTCGCTTCCACTGTATGACTCACCGCAAGGATCCGATTTATTTAACTACCTTTAGTGGGCGTCCACCAAAAGAAGAAGCGATGATGGCGATCGCACTCAATCGGATTTATACCCCGATCCTGCGGCAACAAGTCTCAGAAATTGTGGATTTCTTCTTGCCCATGGAAGCTCTGAGTTATAAAGCCGCCATTATTTCCATTAAGAAAGCCTATCCAGGACAAGCGCGACGGGCTGCTTTGGCGTTTTGGAGTGCTTTGCCTCAATTTACTTACACCAAGTTTGTGATTGTGGTGGATGAGAGTATTAATATTCGCGACCCCCGTCAAGTGGTGTGGGCAATTAGTTCTAAAGTTGACCCAGTGCGGGATGTCTTTATTTTGCCCAATACTCCCTTTGATAGTTTGGATTTTGCTAGTGAAAAGATTGGCTTAGGGGGACGGATGGGTATTGATGCTACTACTAAGATTCCACCAGAAACCGAACATGAATGGGGCGCAACGTTGGAGTCAGATGGCGATGTAGCAGCGATGGTAGATAGACGTTGGGCTGAGTATGGGTTAGGGGATTTGGATTTGAAAGATGTTGATCCAAATTTGTTTGGTTACCAGATGTAATTTATACATCAGCGCTCAGCGGTCAGCGGTCAGTGGTCAGCGGTCAGCTTAAAACCAAAGGCCAAATTTAGTCCAGTCAACTACTAGATTACTAGAAAGCGTTGCTGAATCTTCGGATGAATAGCAGTAGAGTGGGCATCCTGCCCGCGCGAAAATAAGCATGAAAGTAGAGTGGGCATCCTGCCCGCGCAAAAATAAGCATGAAACTGGCAAGATGCCAGTTCTACCAAGATGCCAGTTCTACCAAGATGCCCATTCTACCTCACTCTTAAAATCATTCCATTATTAAGCAACGCCTACTAAAAAGCGATTGGCCATAGGCCACGCTAAGCGATCGCATAAATCCCCTTATAGGTTTTATATAGCACTATGCATTAAGGTGTTTGACATTTATAAAAGTAGCACAAGCTATTATAGTCAGCTATTGCCTATTGCTAGCATGCCTATTGCCTTGCCCGTAGCGCTATACCAACTCATCCCCTGCTATCGGTTCTGTATCTGGCACTGATGCTAATATTTGATCAAAACGGTTGTAATCAGCTTTTTCCGCATAACTCTGCAATAGTCGTACAACTTTCTGAGCTTCCATTTTTTCGGTAACAGCACTCACTAACCACTGCTCGATAGAAACTTGATTTTCTTCAGCAAGACGTTGAATTTCATTCAACAATGTCTCAGGTAATTGTAACGGATAATAACTCATTCTCTATCTTGCTCCTGTAAATTGAGAGAGTGAACCAAGTCTCCTGGTCGAATAACTTCAATCCCGAAAGATCGGGCAGCTGGTAAAAAATATGGTGTTGGTGATTTTGAGTCTGATTTCGCCCCCCTAGCCCCCCAGCGAGCAATCCCTCGCTGGGGGGAACAAAACTCTTAAAGTCCCCCAAGGTTGATACCGCTGGCGAACTTAATATTTGTTTACAAAATAGTGAGCAGATGTGGAA
>WTKN01000387.1 GCA_011524395.1 Moorena sp. SS36440bin_2 | reverse complement strand
CGCCGACCGGTTGACCTATGTGTAAACAAATATTAATTTGGCCAGCGGTATCAAGATTGGGCATCAACTCAAAACAACCTGGGCGCAGCCTACAGTGACAGAATCCGCGACAACAGGGCATCGAATCTAGAAAAAGCGATTGAAGCATACCAACTAGCTTTGTCAGTTTACACCAAAGAAAACTTTCCCTACGAGTGGGCAAGGACTCAAAACAACCTCGGCGCAGCCTACCTTTACAGAATCCGCGACAATAGGGCATCGAATCTTGAACTTGCAATTGCAGCATTCCAACTAGCTTTGTCCATTTATACCAAATCAGACTTTCTCTACGAGTGGGCAAGGACTCAAACCAACCTGGGCGGTGCCTACAGTGAAAGAATCCGCGACAACAGGGCATGGAATCTTGAACTTGCTATTGAAGCATACCAATTAGCTTTGTCAGTTTACACCAAAGAAAACTTTCCCTACGAGTGGGCAACGACTCAAAACAACCTGGGCGGTGCCTACTGGGACAGAATCCTTGAAGATAAGGCTGAAAATCTCGAAAAAGCGATTGTTTCATACCAACTAGCCTTGTCAGTTCGCACCAAAGAAGATTTCCCCTACGATTGGGCAACGACTCAAAACAACCTAGGTGCTGCCTACCGTGACAGAATCCGCGACAACAGGGCATCGAATCTAGAACTTGCCATTGAAGCATACCAACTAGCTTTGTCAGTTCGCACCAAATCAGACTTCCCCTATGAGTGGGCAATGACTCAAACTAACCTGGGCACAGCCTACGTTAAAAGAATCCGCTACGACAGGGCATCGAATCTCGAAAAAGCTATTGCCGCATTCCAACTAGCCTTGTCAGTTTACACCAAAGAAGATTTCCCCTACGATTGGGCAACGACTCAAATCAACCTGGGTACTGCTTACAGTGAAAGAATCTGCGACAACAGGGCATTGAATCTAGAACTGGCCATTGAAGCATACCAACTAGCTTTGTCAGTTCACACTAAATCGGACTTCCCTATCAATTGGGCAACGACTCAAAACAATCTGGGCACAGCCTACAGTGACAGAATTCGTGGGGACAGGGCTGAGAATATCGAAAAAGCCATTGAAGCATACCAACTAGCTTTGTCAGTTCGTACCAAAGAAGACTTTCCCTACGATTGGGCAATGACTCAAAACAACCTCGGTGTTGCCTACCGTGGCAGAATCCGTGGCTACAGGGCTGAGAATTTGGAACTGGCCATTGAAGCATACCAACTAGCTTTGTCAGTTCGCACCAAATCAGACTTTTCCTACGAGTGGGCAATGACTCAAACCAATCTGGGTGTTGCCTACTGTGACCTCCTCGGTGAGGACAAGGAATTGAATCTAGAACTTGTTATTGCACCATACCAACTAGCCTTGTCAGTTTACACCAAAGAAAACTTCCCCTACGAGTGGGCAAGGACTCAAAACAACTTGGGTGAAGCCTACACCAGAATCAGCCATGACAGGGCATTGAATCTCGAAAAAGCTATTAAAGCATATCAACTAGCATTGTCAGTTCACACCAAAGAAGACTTCCCCTACGAGTGGGCAAGGACTCAAAACAACCTGGGCGGTGGCTACTGGAAAAGAATCCATGGCAACAGGGCATCGAATCTGGAACTTGCTATTGCAGCATACCAACTAGCCTTGTCAGTTTACACCCCAGAAGCCGATCCCATTAAATGTCTCATAACTTCCCGCAACTTAGGCAACCTCCACTTTGACGAAGGTAACTGGCAACCCGCCATCAATGCCTACCAACAAGCAATCACAGCAGTGGAACTCAGTCGCAGTGAGGCAATCAATGATCAAAATCGTCAACAGATTATGGCTGATGCAATAGAAGTTTATCACACACTAGTGCAAGCCTATATCAAGATAGAACAGAACGATAAAGCCATCGAAACAGTCGAACGCAGCAAAGCCCGGGACCTAGTGCAACTGCTCACCAACCGCGACCTTTATCGGAAAGGTAATGTGCCCCAAGGGATAATCACCGAGTTAGATCAACTGCGTCGAAACATTCCATCATTGGAAAAACAGTTACAAGTCGTTTTTGAAAAACTATCAGGAAATAGGGATGACAAACAACAACAGCAACGACAATCTTTAGAGGAATCACGGAAACAACTACAGCAAGAATTACAACAGTCGCGACAGCAGTTAGATCAGGTATTAGATCGCATCAAACCTATTGACTCCAGTTTCAGTCTAACTCAAACAGTAGAAACTATTCCGTTTAGGGATATTCAGAGCCTGATTGATCAAGGCACCGCTATGATTGAGTGGTATGTTACCAGGGATAACATTCTTACCTTTATTGTCACCAGTCACAGTCAGCAGCCCATAGTTGTGTCATCCTCTCCTGAAAACCTGAAAACCTTGGAAGATTGGAATCAAGACTATACCAATGCCTACCGCAACCAAAAAAATCAATGGATAACCGATCTATCCACTCGCCTCGCAGACCTCGCTACAATATTAGATATTGATAACATTATTTCCGAGATTGATGGAATATTTGAGAACGTTGGGGGTAAATGCGATCGCTTAATTCTAGTGCCCCATCGTTTCCTGCATCTATTTCCCCTCCACGCTCTACCTTTATCAAAGCATAATTTACTTATCGATCGCTTTGAAAGAGGGGTAAGTTATGCCCCTAGTAGCCAGTTACTGAAACTAACAAAACAACAACATCGCCCCAACTTCAATAACTTATTTGCCATCCAAAACCCAACTAGACCTGAAGCAAAACCTTTGCCTGGCTCGAAACTAGAAGTTGATAAAATCCGACAATACTTTGACCCAAACCACAGTATAGTTCTTGCTGACGCAGAGGCAACAGAAGCTAAGCTAAATCAAAATATCAAGCAACTCAGCTCAGCTCACTGTCTCCACTTTTCCTGTCATGGCAAGTTCGAGCCTAAATCTCCCCTAGAATCAGCCCTACTTCTAGCGGATACAGACCTAACCTTGTATAAAATCTTTAAACTTGACCTCAATCAATGTCGTATTGTCGGCTTTTCTGCCTGTGAAACTGGGATGACCCTTTCCAGTAACAAAGAATCAAGTAACAAAAACGAAGATATTAGCTTACCTAGTGGTTTAGATGAATATATTGGTTTGCCTAGCGGTTTTCTCTATGCAGGTAGCCCTAGCGTTGTCAGCACCCTCTGGACAGTCGATCCTCTTGCCACTGCTTTATTAGTGATCAAATTCTACAAAAACCTCAAACGACTGCCAACATTAGAAGATGGGGATGTTTCAACCGCCTTAGTTAACGCCCAATTCTGGTTACGAACACTGAACAGTAAAACCTTGGCAAGAATCCAAGAAAGCCAACAATTTCAAGGTTTGATGGCTGAAATATTTGAAAACAATGACGACTATTATTGGATATTCGATGACTTACTATATGCTGCCATTAACCGCCAACCCTATCCTTTTGCTAACCCCTATTATTGGGCCGCTTTCGTAGCCACAGGCACTTAGGGGTTAGGATCGTAAGAATTGCAAAATTTTTCCATGCCTTCTTCCTGGATATAGATAGCAAATGGAGTAGCAACTATTCCGGCTACTACCGGTGGACATCCTAGTAATCCAGCCAAGAAATCAGCTATTACTGGTATAAGTGCAGGCAAGTGTTTTTCTCTCAAATTTTGATATTTCGGCTGACAGATATAACCATGACATTTCCGAAGTATCTCTGTAAACCAACGCAAGTCAGCCTTATCGTGTACTCCTTCAATGCCATTGCGAGTGGCTAAGGATTCAGCAGCATTCTCTAATATACCCTTACGCTGTTCGATTACCTTAAGAGCTTCTAGCGCTTGTGGATTATTGGCCAGTTCGGAACGTAAGTTTGAAATCTGTTCTGATGTAAGTGTAGTCATCAAGTTAGTAGAGTAAACTTGCTGAATTTGACAACACTTTTGAGTTTACAACAATTGTTATAAACTCAATCCATACTTAATATAAACTTTTTAAAAAATTCATGGTTAACTTACTCCCTTAATTCAAGGCAAGGGGCAAGACTTAATCAAGTATCGAAAGAATTTGGGTAATGTCAAAAACGGTAATTATTTTTTCTAATTGAAGAAATGCTATAGCAATTGTAATAACCCAAATGACACTCCTTCAGGGCATTCGTGAAATGAATTGTACCAATAGGGGGGCGCTAAACAACAGAGCAATATCAATAGCGGTGATAGTAGCGAAGCGAATCTGTTGATTAGTCATAATTACTTATTTCCTCATTTATCAAGGTAGCTTAAATTTTATTAACCCTACTCGACACTGCCTGCTTTTTTGAAACACTTTCAGGGCATGCGAGAAATGAATTGTACCAACAGGGGGGCGCTAAACAACAGAGCGATATCAATAGCGGTGATAGTAGCGAAACGAATCTGTTGAGTAGTCATAATCACTTATTTCCTCCAGCAGTTATCTAAAACTTCTTTAAAGTTGATGTGAATATACTACAGTCCACAGTAATCTCACTGCATGGACTTAGCTCACCCAGCTTAGTGATTTTCGAGACTAATTGGTGTGATCTCGATCACAATAGCTACGGGAATCGGGAATCGGGAATCGGGAATCGGGAGTCGGTAGTCGGTAGTCGGGAATATGGCATTAAAAATTCTCCCATTTGTATTTGAGTTGTAAACATAATTCCTGAGGCAACAGGCAACAGGCAACAGGCAACAGGCAACAGGCAACAGGCAACAGGCAA
>WTKN01000301.1:27027-42570 GCA_011524395.1 Moorena sp. SS36440bin_2 | reverse complement strand
CGGAGATGTGTATAAGAGACAGATTTTGGGGGGCTGGGAGGGCATCGGCAACTTGGGAGAACTTGGACTAATCCTGGGTACTCTGTATAAAAAGACTGTCTAACCTACTCTACTGATGCCAAAAGACTATCCTAGAATTCGTGGCACTACCCCGCAAACTGAGCAGGCTGCTCGTCATCTGCGGCAAAATCTAACTCCTGCCGAAGCACAGTTATGGAGTGCATTGCGTGGTCGTCAACTGGCAGGACTCAAGTTTCGCTGTCAGCATCCGGTAGGGCGATTTATTGTTGACTTTTACTGTCCATCATGCAAATTAGTCATTGAGGTTGATGGAGACATTCATACACAGCAAAAAGCCTATGATGAGGCTCGAACGAAGCATTTTCAGTTGTTTGGTTATCGAGTGTTGAGGTTTACTAACCAAGAAGTTTTCAGAGATCTGCAAACCGTTCTAGCCCGCATTGTCCAAGTAGCAGAAGCTTGTTTACCCGCAGACTAGCTACTGTGTATAAACAAGTCTGATGAAGTATGAATCTGCGATCGTTTGGTTTTGGTCAAGCCCCCGTTGTTCTCCAATAATTCCCCCCAAAATTGGGGGGTTAGGGGGGCAAAACACCGATGCATCCAATAATTCCCCCCAAAATTGGGGGGTTAGGGGGGCAAAACACCCAAGCATCCGCTGACCACTGACATCTCACTTACTACTAACAATAGTCTCCCAATTCTGAATCACTTGCTGCAAGGCTTCCGGGAGCTGATTACTACCAATATCGGCATAACGTGTGGTACCAGCATTGCTGCTGAGAGTAACACTGATGTAATCAGCAGCACCAATAGGAGCAGGGTAACTGAGCTGATCAAACTGACCAAAGTCTACCTCTTTGTTGAGAAACGTCTTAAAGCCTTTGACATCTTGAGGGGAAATGCGAGCAATCTCAGTGGGAGTGCTATTGCCATTGATCCGTATGTACTGCTGAATCACTTGTCCATTCTTGAGCAGACGGGTTTCAACGGTTTGACCAAAGAAACCACCGCTTGCGATCGCACGAAATACGGTATTCTTCTCTAGGGCTGGTGGTAATTCACTGCTGGGAATCGGTGCTGCTGCCAGTAGGTCTTGATTGTCCACTGATTTAACCTGAGCGGTTGCGGTAGAGTTACCGGATGGTAAGAACTTACTTTGACCAGCTTGGCTAGTTACTGCACTAAAGGATACAATCCCGGTTAATGCACAGGCAGCAATAATATAAGAAGATGAGGTGATTGCACGCAAGTTTTTCATCTGATTCCCTTTTTTAGTTGAAGGTGTACCGATAGGCCAAGGTAGAGAAGTTAGCAGCAGTATCAAGACCAATTGCTGGTGTTTGCCTCTTTACTTATGACTATTGACTTGTAAGAGATTTGTTTTGTTTCGTGGTAACTACCGCACTATCGGTAGGGAAATCACGTCCTAAGCAATCAGCAATCAGCCATCAGCCATCAGCCATCAGCCATCAGCCATCAGCTACCGGATGATGATCTCAGATCCCTTATCAGCAATCATCATAGTTGCTGCTGCTGTGTTTGCGGTTATTGGTAATGGGAAGACAGAAGCATCAATCACACGCAGACCTGAGACTCCTCGAACCTTAAGTTCTGTATCCACCACAGAACTTTCATCAATCCCCATTCTGCAAGTTCCGCAATAATGCTGTGTTGTACTAGCTGTTTCTCTGATGTAACTCTCGAAATCTGTTCCCGGTTCTGGAGCAATTTGCTTTTCCCGCCATTGCCCCAAGCTTGATTGATTCCCAATATCGATACCTAACTGAAGCGCTGTTATACATGACTGGAGATCTCCTGGCACGGTCAGATACTTTGGGTCAACAACAGGAGCTTGATCAGGAGAACTTGAACGCAATGTAATAGTTCCCTTACTCTTCAAGTGCATGATATTTGGCCATAACCAAAACGAATTTTTTGGACCAGGGAAACCTTTGAGTGTTCCCACTCCCACTGAACACTCTATATCAACCACTGAACTACTATTTTCCGTAGAGCCGAAAATCACAGCTGGAGCTAGGCTATAAGAATACACTGGTACATCTTTATCTTCGGGAATAGAAAATCCGGCACTAACGAAAAGATCGTCATGTAAGTTCTTTCCTACTTCTGGAACATTCGCAACTACTGGAATATCAAATTTCCCCAACTCAGTTTCGTCGCCAATGCCTGAAAGCATCAAGATTTTTGGACTCGCAATCGCACCAGCACTCAGCACAACCTCATGTCGCACTCCTGCAAAGTATTTTTCGTTCTTCTGAACATATTCAACACCAATTGCTTTGCTATCATTAAATCGGATCTTGCTTACCAAAGCTTCAGCTATTACAGTTACATTTGCATGAACTGCTGGTAAAAAAGTGTTAAATGTGGTTTCACGAAAAAGCTTTGAAAGTGTTTTAATATTGTTGAACTGAAATGGAGCGTATCCATATTGACTATCGCTGGTATTATAATTAGGATTTTCAGGTAAACCGTACTCCTTAGCAGCAGCGAATAAATCGTTAATGAAATTGAAATGATCTGTCGTTGCCACCAAAACCTTGATGATCTGCTCTACACTTTCAAAGTGGGGTAGTACATCATTCCATGACCAACCGGGTGCTACTTTACCCCACTCATCAAAGTCAGAGCGTCCACCTCTGACATAGACCGTGGCATTATGTAATGCACACCCACCTAGGGCTTTTGCTTGCGGCAGCATGACCACACGGTTGTTTAAATTTTTTTGAGGTACTGACTGGTAACCCCAATCAATCTCTGGATGTTGTTGTAGGACTTCAAACCAATCACTTGGGTCGTACATCTTGGGATTGAGTAGGAGCTTTCCAGCTTCGATCAGCAGAATTTGTGCATTTGAGTCAGAAGCAGCAAGCTTTGAAGCTACTATGCTTCCCGCAGAACCTCCACCAATCACAATGTAGTCATACATGGAATTTGCTTCTGGCATCTCGACTGCTCCCAGTAAAATCTGCTAAGTAGTTTTGCTATCAGCTAATGCGCTACGCGGACGCGTGCGCGTTCAGCTTATGGGCTACGCCCAAGTTACTTAAGGTGCTTTTCAATAAAATAACCTGAAAGCTAACCACTGACGACTGACCACTCACCGCTGACCGCTGACCGCTTAAAGAATTAGACTTTCCCCCGTAACTCTTCCAATTGCTCCCGCACTGATAACGGTTGATATCCCAAGCTAAATGCTAATGAACTATCCAATGACGTATCCGGAGATCTAGGAGCAGCCATCGGTACATCCTTTTGTAGACAGCGTCCTAAATTATCTTGGGAAAGTTCAAATACCTCAGCCATCAAGCAACCAAAGTCATAGCGGGATATCCTTTCTTTTCCGCCCAGATTAACTAGACCTTGGACTTTATCTAGCGCTAATAAAAGTCCCTTCGCTGCTGTTGTGCCACTGACAGGGGTTCTAATTTCATCGGTAAATAAGCTCAATGGTCGCCCTTCTCTCAAGATTTTGAGGAAGGGTTGGATAAAGCTACTGGCAGTAGGGGGAGTGATACCAAACATTAAGGGCATCCGGCAAATGGCGACTTTAGGATAATGCGATCGCATCCCTTCTTCTGCCATAACTTTTTGCTCACCGTAATAGCTGATGGGCGATACCGGATCACTTTCGAGATAAGGAGGATTTAAACCATCGAAGACCAAGTCAGTAGAGGTAAACACGCAAGGGATATCATAATCTGCACTTAGTCGAGCAATATTGATAGAAGCTGTAACATTAATCGAATATGATTCCTCTCGATGGGTCTGGCAAAAATTAGGTTTAGAGTGAGCTGCGGTATGAATTACTCCTGCTGGTTGAATCTCAGCAAACAGATCCTTTATCTCCTGAAATTCTCTCAAGTCAGCCTTTACCAAGGTTATTCCCGGAATATCTATCGTCTGGGAAAAATACGTTCCATAAACATCCCATTTTTCTTTGGCCAGCTGGCAAAGATTCCATCCCAGGAAACCGCTAGCTCCTGTCACTAAGAGTTTTTTTCTCATCAAAATAGTTAGTAAGGGGGAACAACAGATATCCCTGTTACTGTTTTATCTTTTGATTTACTTAAGTGCCTATTAAATAAGCTGACAGCAGTCAGCGGTCAGCAGTCAGCTTATATGGGCTTTTACCCAGATTTTGAATTGGGTGCATCTCCTAAAAGCTGTTTGACCCAGTGGTGCGTTACGGGACGGACTTTCCTAACATTGGCTACCAATAAAATGAGAGCTCGCCCGTCCCTAACACACCCTACCTAACTCTTCACTGCTCCCTACTCCCTGCTCCCTGCTCCCTAAAAGGATTTATACCTCACCTAATTTAAAACGGCTATATCAACGATTAGTCGTTAAGAATAGCGTGTTCCTTAAATACCTCCAAAGGAATGTAATCAAGGGCTGCTTCATGAGTTGCTGACAAAATCACTGGTGGGGCAACCCCAGCATCCAGCGCCTCCTTCCAACGACTGAGACACAAACACCATTGATCTCCGGGTTTAAGACCAGGAAAACCATAGACCGGGGATGGTGTACTCAAATCATTTCCTCTTTGCTGAGTAAAAGATAGGAACTCTTCCGTCATTTCTGCGCAAACGATATGTACACCAAAGTCAGAGGGCCCTGTGTCACATTTTCCGTTCCGAAAAAATCCCGTCATGGGAGATGTGCAGCACACTTTTAGTGTTCCGCCAAGGACATTTTTGGCATTGTTCATGATCGGGTAGTTAACTCTAATTACTACAATAATCTTACTTATCTGTTGTGCTAGGATGGTGTTTGTAAAGCTGTCAAACACATCGATGGTGACGAGGGTTTAAGCTTTACATCTACAGTTTTGTAACCAGCTGTCATCAATAAATTAGTCACCACTAATTGCGCCCTTTGATTAGCTTGCTCTAGCACACCTTGCTGACAAGCAGTAGCCTGAATTTTCTGGAGGGTTTGCTGTTGAGCTAGCATCTGTAATTGAGGAGCAACATCCGGTCCAAGACCTAAAAATCCTCGGTTGTAGTCGTAAATCTGGGAACGGGTAACATCAATCTTGCTATCCAGTAATTGAGGCGCTGGTAACTGCACTTGGATCGAGTCATTGCTGACTTTGACATCATCTACGCTTAATTTCCCTAAATCAACCCCAGCTCGCACTTCCCCATAAGCAATGTAGAGTAATGTCGTTGAAGCTAAGCGATATTGTCCTAAGTTTCTATCTTGACGAGTTGGAACAACTGCCTCCATGCTAAACACAGCAGTGGTCAATTCACTAACGTTACGAACTTTATTAACCACAACGTTTCTGACATCCACCTCTGGTTCTGGCTGTGATAAGTTTAATTGTGATAAGTCGAATAGACCATTAACTTGTTCAAACAACCGGGAGCTAGTGCGCCACATCACCACTCCTAAAATTAGCGTCGTGAGTATCATGCCCCCTGTGCTCATCAAAATCAAACCTCTAGGTATACTAGAGATAATGCTAAGTAACTGATGCTTTTGATGCTGACTTTTCATTTTTGTTTTTAATTATTAACAGTTATTTATTCCCAATCTATGCTATTATTAAATAATAGGGAAATGCTGTTGACCATCAAAAATTATATTCTCAAAATATCAAAGCTATGGAAGCAGTTTTAGGCTATATATAGCAGTTTATAGCCTAATCAGGTAAACAAAGTTTTTTTCCTGTTCCCTATTCCCTATTCTCTATTAAAAACCGCTATACTTGTGCTTATCTACTTCAACCCAACGTCTGGTTTCATGGGACTCATGGGTTAAATCCATTAACATCTGGGAGTACACTCCTTCTTTGAGAGTTAGTGTAGTAACGCCACCATTGTCAATGGCTTTTACCCAATAGTCAACCACCCGGATAAATGGGGCTAAACGACCATCAAGGTAAGTTTCAGAAAATGCTAATCGTTGGGGAATTTCTACTTCCATCAGGGATTGACCTGCGGTCGCTGCCCACAGACGAAATCCATGAACGTAGTCTTTGAGATTGTTGCTGCCTAAAACTAAGGTACCGCGATCGCCATAAACCTCTACAAAGTGACCTCGCCCTTCATAGGTTACGGAACTAATACTGAGTTGACAAGGGGTACCATCTGCCAATTCCAGTAATAACAGACAGGTGTCATCAGCATCTACTGGCTTAAGTAAATTGCTAGCATTGGGGTCTGGCCGTGCTGGAATTGCCGTACTCAGTTGAGCACACAACCGCTGCACTGGTCCAAATAGCCAATGAATATAATCAAAGGCATGAGAACCAACTGCCCCTAGTGCTCCGCCACCCTTATCCTTTTGAGCATACCAGTTCCAGGGGCGTTCAGGATTAGCTCGGCTAGAGACTAACCAGTCAATTTTAATCAGACGCTTTTTACCGACATAGTCTTTTTCGAGATATTCCGCTAATAGCTGCCATGAGGGGATAAAGCGGAATTCAAAATCAGGTATAGCCACAACACCCTTTTCTGTAGCGAGTTGGTAAAGCTCCTGGGTTTCGGCTGCCGTTAAGGTCATGGGTTTCTCTAGCAGCAGATGTTTCCCTGCTTCTAGAACCATTTTCGCCATTTCGTAGTGCAGAAACGGGGGAGTACAGATGCTAACCGCTTCTACTTCCGGTAAAGCTAGGATATCTTCTAAGCGATCGCATCCATGGGGAATATCATATTGGTTTGCGATCGCATTTGCCTGATCCGGGTTTCGGTGATATACAGCCACCACTTCTGTCCGGGAATGAGCTTTAAAGCCAGGGATGTGGATTTTTTGTCCAAATCCAGTTCCCACTACCGCTACACCAATTGTTGGTAGCTGTTCAGTTGCACCTGTTGCAGAAAACTCAGCCATTATAGAAGACTATCTCGTGACTTATATTACTCGTGACTTATTTTAAAAATCGCAGGGTAAACGGGTAACGGTAAACCCTACCATATTGAGCAGCGATTGAAGCCATAGTCACCAGCAGCGAATCAATGATTCCCAGGATACTAGCTAGACACCATAGCCAGAATTCTATGAGCTTAAACAGCTCCAACCAAGAGTTACGATCAAAACCCTTTATTCCACCAATCAAGATATAAAACGCCCAGGCAAAGGCCGTAAATATGGTCAGGATAATGGTAGCGTAAAGGGTAATCGAGATTTGAAAATTAATAGATTCTTTACCGTGAACCTTCACAAAGCGGTATTTAGTTCTCTTGTTTAACCAGATCATCAACGGACCTGCCAGGTTAGCCAAAGGGAGAGGTAGACCCATAATCAATAGGGGAATCCATAGCAAGGAGGATAGATGACACAGCATCCCCCAGATTCGAGCTTTCCTATCGTTCCGTGGCACTGTTACTTGATCCATAAAACTGACCCAAAACCGACATTACATCCCATGACTTTGCTCAAGAGTCTGGTTAAGCCATTATATTGTTTAACCGCCGTTGTTTTTAACTGCTTCAACCCAGGTAATTACCTGTTTAGCCAGATGAGTACCATCTAAGCGATCAATTTCCCGGATGCCAGTAGGACTGGTGACATTAACTTCGGTCAGGTAGCCGCCGATCACGTCTATGCCAACAAAATATAAGCCATCTTGCTGCAGTTTTGGCTTGAGCCGGGCACAGATTTTTTCCTCTCGGGGAGTAATTTCCGTAGCTGCTACTCGACCACCCACAGCCATGTTACCCCGAAATTCCTTACCTGTGGGAATGCGATTTACTGCTCCAATCGGGTCACCATTCAAAAGGATAATCCGCTTATCTCCATCTTTGGCAGCAGGCAGATAAGTCTGAACCATCACTGGCTCACTACCCTGTTTAGTGCTAATTTCCACCAAGGAGTTAAAATTGCGATCGCTTGCCTGTAGAAATATAATCCCCTCACCACCTTTACCTCCTAGAGGTTTTAGTACTGCTGTCTCTTTTTCCTCAACAAATTGCCGAATCACCGATTTATCCTGACTGACAATGGTCTGTGGAATCACCTCGTGAAACTGGAGGGCATACATTTTTTCGTTAGCTGTCCTGATCCCAGTTGGTGCATTAATCACCAAGGTTTGATCTCGATTGATGTAGTCCAAGATATAGGTGGCATAGAGGTAAGGTATGGTAACCGGGGGGTCTGTCCGCATCCAGACAGCATCCATCTCCTCTAGAGGTTTCAAGACAGCCGAACCCGTCTGGTACCACTGCTCACTAACGACCCAATGGCCGTCATCGAGTTTGGCTGGAGTTAGTTGCACAGGTTCTAGAAGCCCCCAAGCCTGACCCTGAATAACACTCAATTGTTGAGCCTGAGTTATCCAAACCTCATGACCATTATCCTGTGCGGCTTCCATCAGTGCCACACTACTATCATGACCAGGATCAAGTTTCGGGAGAGGGTCTATTATAAACGCAAATTTCACTATTGAATTCCCCTGTCAGCCAATTCCCCTATGCTACAGCAATCTTATTTTATTGGGGAATATACTGCTCAAGATCTCGAACGGGGAACGAGTAACAGGGATATTGCGAATACCCCTTAGCGGTTCTACAAACTAGATGGTTACTTACCTAGTGGTTAGCTTGCCTTGAGCAGATTGTCTAACTGACCCTGAAATTCCAGAGTGTGAAGCTCATCACAGCCACCGATATGCTGGTCATTGATAAAAATCTGTGGTAATGAGCGTGCTCCATTTGCCCTTTGAGCCATCTTCTCCCGTCCCTGGTTATCACCATCAATACAGTATTCAGTAAATTCAACTCCCTTCTGGTTTAGTAGACCTTTAGCACGGATACAGAAGGGGCAAGTGCTCCAAGTGTAGATTTCAACGTTTGCGCTCATAAGTTGGCGGTAGCGTGTTAAGTAATATTTCTTGAATTTTAACGTGGGGTTTAGCTTGGCGCACCAGCTCAGTAACGTAATCCCAAATAATAGACAGCCCAGCTCCTGATTACCTCAAGGCTGGGCTGTCTATTAGTTATAGGCGTTTGTTATATCTAGGGTCTTTATATAAGCTGACCCCATTTAAAAGGTTGGTCATATCTAGGGTCTTTATATAAGCTGACCCCATTTCCAACTGTTGACTATTGTGTCAGACAAATTTTGGTTTAGTAATTTTTATAATATTTTCTTTATATTTCATTTCATTGTGATTTGTCAGGTTTGTTGAAGTTTTGTTGCATGGTGGTCAGTGAAACCCCTAAGGCTTGAGAAAACCACACTTCCAAATCACGCATTGGGTATAAAGACTTACTCATAGCCGGATCCCTTATGGGTTCTACAAGAATGGTGAACATTCCCAGTCGATTCCCAGCTAAGACATCAGTAAATAAGCGATCGCCTACCATTGCCACTTGGTCTATAGGTAGGTTCATCGCATCTACAGCTATTTTCAGCTTGCGTCGGGAAGGTTTGCGAGCTCCGTATATGTAAGGCAAATCTAGGGAGGAAGCAATACGGCTAATGCGATTTTCACTAAGGTTATTACTAACCAGCCACAGGGAAACGATTGCTCTGGTTTGCTCTACCCACCGTTCAATTTCTCCAGAAACATGGGATTTCGTCACTGGTATTAAGGTCTGGTCAACATCCAATACTAGACCTGAGAGCTGATATTGCTGGAGAATATCTGGTGTCAGCTCTAAGATGGAGCCACCAAGGATTAAGTCAGGTTGTAACTTTGAGACCCAAGACATATTTAATTAACTGATAAATTGAACAGATTTTGTGACGCATTCCCCCACCTGGCCTACGGCCACGCTGCGCGAACGTTCAGGTGGGGGTCAAGGAACGACAAATTGTGTTATAATTAATCTAGCTTGAGCGGTACGGCAAAGGACAGAACAAGATTCTGAGCAACCTAGAGGCACGACCTCTCAACGCCAGGGAAAACAAACCTATAAATCCTGTGTAGTCGGTTTATATACGTCAGACTCTAGGTAAAAGTTCCTAATACAAGCCCCATAGCGGAAGCGATGCAGCGCGGTCTTGGGGGTTTCCCCCATGAGCGACTGCATCAAGACAACGACTTGGGGGAGCACTCCAGCAAAAGTCCTGGGTGTTCGGCGGGAATGCCGCCTGTCGCGAGGGATAAACCCTTGTAATCAAGACGGACACCCCCACCACGAGAACGCAGGTGGGGGAAGCATTCATAGTCGATAACTCTGTTGATTTTTGATGTTTACCCGTCGGTTGTCAATACACTAAGCCCGCTCGGCCTGATTATGGCAGCGGGCAGCGCAAAGAGTGATTCGATTATATCTAAGGGATCAATGGAACCAATATTAGAAAGGTTCTTTGATCACTGGTTGTTGTAGTTTATTGCTTTGCTCGCCGTTCTCTACGGATAGCATTTTTAGCTGCTTCATGTTCTGTTAGGGTTTTACTAAAAACATGAGTGCCATCGTAACGAGCCACGAAAAATAGGTATTCGGTGTCTTCGGGCTCAAGGGTTGCTTTCAAACTCCCTATTCCAGGACTGGCAATTGGGGTCGGCGGTAATCCTGGGTTGAGATAGGTATTGTAAGGGGAGGGTTGCCGCACTTGCTTGTAGGTCAGGGGCTGATCCGCAGTTTGTCGAATCCCCAATCCATATTCAACCGTGGGATCGGTTTCTAATCTCATCCCTCGCCGCAACCGTTCCGTAAAGACACCAGCAATGCGATCGCGTTCTTCAGCAACTACTGCTTCCTTCTCGACAATGCTTCCTAATGTTACCCAATCATTGATACTAAGCTGGGTTTTGTACTGACCTTTTTCGTATACTGGTAAGGCTACCTGTTCAAATCGATTAAGCATTTGTTGGATGACTGCTTGTGGCGAGATGCCATCACTGGGTAACTTATAGGTATCTGGGTATAAATAACCTTCTAGATGAGGTAGCTCACTGGGCAACCAAGGATACTTATCCCAGGGGATTTTGCTACTAGCAGCGATAAAGTCATCAGCCGAGAAAAATCCTAGAGATTCGAAATAATCTGCCATCTGCTGAATCGACCACCCTTCCGGTATGGTGAAAGACAGCTGCATCACCTTTCCTTTCCAAATGGTTTCGGCGATTTTTGTCAAGGGTTGAGTTGGTGATAGTTCGTAAGTTCCAGCTTTAAACTCACCATCTCGATCTAGCAGCTGCCGCCAATGAGTCCAGAGTTTCCAAGCATCCGCTGAGCGAATTAAACCAGAAGCTTCCAGATCTCTACCGATCTGCTGACCTGGGGTTCCTGGGGGAATCTCAATTTTTACGAGGGTTTGAGCGACATCTTCGGAAGATTGTGCTTTAACGGGTGGGGATACCACCCAACTCCACCACTCCCAGCCCTGCCATGCGCAAATCCCAAAGGTGGCTGGCAATAGAACGAAATAAAAAAACCTATTGGAGATGCTTTTGAGCGTTTTCATACTCTTATACACCAAAACACTAGTTTCCCCTGAATCGTTTAAGGGGTCAACCCGAGTTCTTGTCTTCTACTCGAGATCATCGAATAACAGTCCTTCGAGCAATGGCTGAACTTCTTTAATTTCCTGTGTAGACAGTAACTCTGGTTGACCAGATTGGTTCGAGCGAGCAAAAAACAGCAGTGGCTCTACAGGAGTATAGATACCATACTCTTGTTCTTCGTAATAAAAGCTCGCTAGCTCCTGTAGTTTTTCCTCTGCTTCTGGAACATCATCCTCTTCAATTTCCAGGGTGAGAATGTCGTCTTCGTCCACTGGTGGCAACTCACCAGCAACAGTTAACGTAAAAGCGGTGCGCTTGAGCTGAAGATTTTGCTCAGCTAGAACAGCTTGGGCGTCAGGAAAGATCAAGTCAAGCTGAGCTTCATCTTCAACTAGAGAGGCATCAGCTAAGTCTTCATCTTCATCATCATCCCAAGCAACAATTTCTATGGGTGAGTCTACAGGTAACAGCAGAAGGTATTCACAACCCTCCAGCTCTAGGGAATGCTCAATGTAACATTCGAGAGTTTTACCGTTAGCGTCCTTCAGCGTAATGTCCCCTTTTGGAGATTCCCCATTTTCTTGGGGGGATTGAGGTGAAAACATGGCACTTAATGTGTCTATTATTGGTCAAGTGGTCGTGGAAAGAAATCCAACCTCCCTTTTGACAGTACGCTTTGACAGTACCCGACAGTACCCGACAGTACGCTCAACAACAAGTGTAGACTGCTTCCAATCAGGATAGCACCAAAACCAAATACGAAAGTTCCAGCAGTTGTCTTTAAATGAATTAGTCTATAGTATTTATTCAATCATAGGCTTTATGTGTTACTCACCATTAGTTGACTATGGTATGGCTAAAAATTGCACATTGTTTCATCATAGCGTTCGCGTAGCGGAAGCGAAGCTTCATCGCGCCCCGGGTGACCTACGGTCAATCAGTGAAAAAAAAGTGTTGTTAGCAACCTATAACTATAACTAATCAGTTGGACTTGACATAATTACAATAATCTGCTGCTACAGGACATCAGCTCACTCACAAGATTGTAGGGCTATCCGTTGCGTTCGCGTAGCGGAACCTAAGCTTCATCGCGCCCCGCGTGATCTACAGTCAATGCTCTTTCTGAGCCGCTACCCGAGGGCATCATTAGGACTAGCAACTCCCTATATTATTGCCTCCCTAAATTGGGTATTAAATTATACTAAACCTACAAGCAAAGTGCTAGAGCTATCATCCTGAGGTTGCCCCTAAGCGCGAATTTAATTCTTAATGGTAAGAGCGCAGCTCGCGCAAGTAGGAATTAGGAATTCTAAATTCTAAGCGCGTAGAGCATATGTTTACGATATTATTAACAATAATCAGCTCTATTTTAAAGTTACTTAACAAAACTAACGACCCATTATTCGCTGCCGCCCAATTCTCAAGTACTCCCAAACTGGAAATTGATAAAATTCCATCACTAACCAGACAACAATTGTGAAATGGCATAAAAACGTTAACCCTACCCAAGCAGCTGGAAGCCAAGATATAGGACTATCTGGGGCAGGGGGAAACAGATAAACAGCTGCCCCAATTAAAGTGGTTGGACAAACTACAAATGCCAAGGCTAAGAACCAATTCACCCATCCCCATTCAACCCCCTCTAGATGCGCCCCTGTCCACTTTTTGCCATTCCAATGCCAGGTCATTGGGGGCTGCCGATCGCTTATTTTGAGTATTTGCCTTTCGAGATCAGCGGTAAAAATGTGGCGGCACTCGTGACAGGCAAAAGCTTCCATTAATGATAAATTTTGAATCTGACCCACACGACAGACTGGGCAGGGGTAGACTCCCTGATAGTTCAAAGCCTTATACTTCACAGGTTGGGATGATTGTTTTGAACTGTACATTTGTAGTCAGTCTAATCTTTTATTTTATCTTTTGGCAATCACCCAAACGGCATGGATAATTCCTGGAATATACCCCAATAGGGTTAAAAGGATATTTATCCAAAAGGGCCAGCCAAAACCCACTTGCAAAAATACTCCCA
The DNA here is from genome assembly GCA_011524395.1 of Moorena sp. SS36440bin_2. Classification (GTDB taxonomy): domain Bacteria; phylum Cyanobacteriota; class Cyanobacteriia; order Cyanobacteriales; family Coleofasciculaceae; genus Moorena. The sequence goes on along the minus strand of WTKN01000301.1, from coordinate 29,089 downwards.
GTGGTGGCAGGAAAATAGCACATAAAATCCGAATTAAATCCATTCTGGTATACCTTTGGTATTTGTTACGACAAGGCTGATTGGCTTAAGCACTCTTGAGTGCGTCCTCACTTCCATTGTGCCAAATTATTCTAGTTTTAGAGTCGGGTTACCGGACCTATAATCCCTGTTTTGTGTTCGGTTAGGGCGACCGTCCCTAGTAAACAGTTTAATCCTGATATTGATTAGCAGTCACCCATACAGCATGGAGTATGGCAGGCACTACACCATATTTAGGAAAACCCAGTTGAGTGCCTACAATGAAACCCAATACCATTAACAGAATATTAAGCCAAAAGGACTTGCCAAAACTCACTTGCAAGAACACACCGAGTGGTGGCAGGAAAATGGCACAGATGATCCGGATGAAATACATTATTGTTGTACCTCGATTACTGCTCTTAGTTAATTCCCTGGTAATTTCCTCTGAATCCGGAATTTCATAGCTAAGATGCCAGCAATGGAGATTAGTTCCCCCTTTGTAAGGGTTATGACACCTATGAATGACTGCCACTTCCTAGCTGTGTCCCTAAGGTTAGGGAAAAACATGCTGCTAGGCCACAAGCCTTTAAAACCAGGCAGTTCCTAGTCAGTAATAGGTAATCTCTAATTACTAATTTTGATTACTTAAGGGTGTATTAGCTATTACCTATACCTATTACCCATGACCAACAAAACCTTCCAAAAATCTTTTCGCCCTTAGGAGCAGTTATTTACAATGTCTTATCAACAAGAGAAACAGGTTGCCATTGAGGCAGCCTTAGCCGCTGCCAAAATTTGTGAGCAAGTCCGGAGTGAACGGGTGACTGAAGCTATGGAAAAAAGTGACAAAAGCCCTGTCACTGTTGCCGATTATGGGTCTCAGGCAGTGATTTGCCGCTTACTTGGCCAAGCCTTTCCTGATGACCCAGTAGTGGGTGAAGAAGATGCTGCTGATTTGGTGGAACCAACCATGGCGAATCAGTTAGCACAGGTAACCAGTTATGTGCAATCTGTCACTAATGATGCTACTCCTGAAGCAGTGGTTAGTTGGATTAATCGAGGTAATGGTGAGATTGGACCTCGCTACTGGACCTTAGACCCGATTGATGGCACCAAAGGGTTTATGCGTAATGATCAATATGCTGTAGCCTTAGCTTTGGTAGAACAAGGTGAAGTGAAAGTAGGAGTGCTAGCTTGCCCAGCGTTACCCGTGAACCTAGCACAACCCCATGGGGAGCGGGGTGTCCTATTTGTAGCAGTACGGGGTCAGGGAGCAACCATGGTACCTATTAGTGGTGGGGAACCCCAATCGATTCAAGTGACTGATGCTGAGAATACAGCAGAACTCCGGTTCGTCGAAAGCGTGGAATCTGGTCATGGAGACCATTCTCGGCAAGATTTGGTCGCTAAAGCGGTGGGAATTACTGCAGATTCCCTGCGGATGGATTCTCAGGCTAAGTATGGTGCGGTTGCCTCTGGTCAAGCAGCCCTTTACCTGCGTTTACCGTCCTCGAAGTATCCCAACTACCGTGAAAAAATTTGGGACCATGCTGCAGGCACCATTGTTGTGGAGGAAGCTGGTGGGGTTGTTACGGATATGCATGGCAAGCCCCTGAACTTTTCTATCGGTTCTCAGCTAGTTGAAAATCAGGGTGTGGTTGTCAGCAATGGTGTGATTCATGAGACGGTGCTGGCAGCACTGCGGGATACAGCCAAATAGAGGCAGCGTTCGCCACAGGGCAGATCAGAACCTAGGGCAACGATCCGGCAAGGGAATAGTATTTCTCTTGCTCAATCATCCCCGCGCGTTTAAGCCGGGGAATTTCATTGACACTTATGGGTTTATTAAGTAATTAACCATTGCGCAACATCTGGGTAAAAATACCCGATCCAATATCCCCAGTCTAATGATTGGCTGACTGGAGCAGGGATCATCTCTCCTCGAAAATCCAGCAGCTGGACAATAATTAAATAAGCGATCGCTAGCAATATTGATATAGCTCCAGTTATAATAGCGACTATTTTTCCGCGTTCCATAAGT
>WTKN01000301.1:0-26927 GCA_011524395.1 Moorena sp. SS36440bin_2 | reverse complement strand
TGTCACAGAGCTTTCTATTCCCAAAATCTAATCCTACTATGGACGTGCATCACCAGGAGGCTCTATGAAACGGTCTCGTTTGAAATTCTCCCGCTACTATCCTTTATTGCGCCAGCGTACCAGACGACAAATCCTACTAGGGTCCTTTGTGGGATTGAGCCTACTGCTGATCTCGATCACTATCTTCGTGTTCAGTGATCGCAAGAATCCGGTAGGATTAGCCAATTGGGTAGTGTTGCTCCCCCAGCAAATCATGGGGCGCAGAAATCCCAAGGACACTACAGTGCTAAAACTAGCATCCCAATCCCCCCAGGAGCGAGTGGCACAACTCGAAGCGATCGCAACTGGATCAAAATCCCTCAATCGTAGCCGTGCTCGTTACCTATTAGCTGTTGATGCCATAGCTGGGCAGCAGGGAACAGAGGCATTGCGTTGGTTAGATAAATTAGAGTGGGAATATCCAGTAATAGCCGGACATATTGTGCTCAAACGAGCACAGGCTTACCAACTTACTGGGGACAAAACTCAAGCCCAAGAAGCTTGGCAGGAGTTACTCCAACGCTATGGTAATCAGCCAGTGGCAGCTGAAGCGTTGTATGCGTTCTTGTCCGATGATTCACCCTACCGCAAACCAGAACAGGAATCTATTGCTCCGAAATATGCTAGCACCATCTGGAGTTCTGAGCCGCCCTGGTTAGCCAAAATACAGCAGATGTATGACTTTTCTGCGGAAGAGCCCAAATACTGGGAACGAGCACTGAAAAACTATCCTTCTCATCCTCGCATCATTGAATTAATCCAGCAAAAGCTTAAGGATCAGCCCAATCAACCTCAACTGATGCTTTTATTAGCCAGGTATACCTTTGACCAACCCGGGGTTACCCTAGTGCTAGATAAACTAGTTAGTAATTACGGGAAATCTGTTGATGATAAAAATCGTGCTATAATCCAGCCGAAAGATTGGGAAGCGATCGCATTAGCCTATTGGAAAGACCGCAAATATGCTCAAGCCAGTGCTGCCTATGCCAATACTACACCCTTACCTAAGCATACCTACCTAGGGGCTAGAGCACTACAGTATGCCCAAAAGACTAAAACAGCGAAACTGGCCTATAAAAAGATGGTCGAGGAATTTCCCGATGCTAAGGAAACTGCCTTGGCTTATCTCCAACTCGCTGCACTAGAACCACCCATTGACAAGATACCCTATTTCGACCAAGTTATTGATCGCTTTCCTGACCGAGCTGCTGAGGCACTTTTGGCCAAAGCCAAAACTCTCGAACAACTCAAAAGTCCCAACGCTGCTGAGCAAGCCTATCAATTATTAATCGACAACTATAGCAATTCTGATGCGGCAGCGGACTATCGCTGGCAGATGGCTCAAGAGGCTGCACAAAATGGAGACATCCTAACAGCTTGGCATAACGTTCAGCCTATCCTTAAGAATAATCCCGAAAGTCTGATCGCCCGTAGAGCAGGGTTTTGGTCGGGAAAGTGGGCAACTCAGCTAGGACGGAAGCAGGAAGCCGAAGCAGCCTTTAAGCAGGTGATTACCAACCATATTCAATCTTACTATGCTTGGCGCTCAGCGGTACAGTTGGGTTGGGATGTGGGAGACTTTAGCACACTGCGCCAGTCATCCCTGACTATAAACTGGCCAATGGTGCGACCCGAGTTACCTGTGGGCTCAGCAGCTTTAAAGGAATTGTATCAGCTTGGTCAAGACCAGGATGCTTGGAGCCTATGGCAAGGGGAATTTCAAACTCGCCTCAAGCCCACTGTGCCCCAACAGTTTACTGATGGCTTGTTCAGGCTAGCGATGGGAGAATACCTCAAAGGAATTTCCCTGGTAGAAACCCTCGAAGACCGAGAAACATCCCAAGAACAGGAGCAGTACCAGAAAATCACCGAAAAACCGGCTTATTGGCAAGCCCTCTATCCCTTTCCCTATATAGAGGTAATCGAAACCGAGTCAAAACAGCGTAACATTAATCCTCTACTAGTTATATCCTTAATTCGTCAAGAGTCTCGATTTGAGCCAAACATTACATCAGTTGCTGGTGCCATGGGCTTAATGCAAATGTTGCCCAGTACTGCCGCTTGGGTAGGGCAATCCATCAATTTTAACGACTATAAACTCGATAATCCCAACGATAATATTAAACTAGGAACCTGGTTTCTCGCCCATAGCCATCGCGTGTATGAGGATAACTCCCCATTCGCCATTGCTAGTTACAATGCTGGTCAAGGTAATGTAGGGAAATGGCTAAAGGAAAATGAACCCATTGATTTAGATGAATTTGTGGAAACTATACCCTTTGGTGAAACCAGAAACTATGTCAAGCAAGTTTTGGGTAATTACTGGAATTACTTACGCTTATACAATCCTGAGGTTGGTCAGGAGTTGGTAGACTTTTTTGCTCAACAGTAGTGATCCAGCAAGACTGACCGTAAACATTCAGCCAGGCTCTACCCGATTAGCTATCATGGATTTTATTAAAAATAGATACAAACGTCACCAAAATAGGGAATAAATAAATATAGATTATATCCCTCATTTCTTAGCAACAGGATGGAGCAATCTACTCTCACTTTACCCCCCCAACTCACCACCTCTGAACCAATCCCAGTGGTTCAGACCTCCCAACTGCGCAAAGTCTACCGCACCGGCTTCTGGCTCAATCAAAAAATTGAATCCCTGAAAAATTGCTCCCTAACCGTCTATCAGGGAGAAACCTTTGGATTACTCGGTCCAAATGGAGCCGGGAAAACTACCCTGTTAAAAACCTTACTAGGAATTGTCCGTCCTACTGGCGGAGAAGGATGGTTACTGGGACATCCCCTTGGTAATGTTAAGGTCAAGCAACGCATTGGTTACTTACCAGAAAACCCTTACTTCTATGACTATCTTACCGGCTGGGAATTTTTGCACTTTACCGCTGGACTATTTCAAATTCCCCATCAGGTAAAACGTAAACGCATTCCTCGGCTGTTAGAACTCGTAGGATTGTCCCAATCAGCTGCACGAAAGAAACAACTACGTCAGTATTCTAAAGGGATGCTCCAGCGCATCGGTATGGCCCAAGCACTGATTAATAACCCAGAAGTAGTATTTCTCGATGAACCCATGTCCGGTCTTGACCCGATGGGACGCTACCAAATCCGGGAAATTATTATGTCTCTGAAAGCTCAAGGCAAGACTATTTTCTTCAACAGCCATGTGTTGTCAGATGTGGAGAAAATATGCGATCGCATCGCGATTCTCGCTAATGGGGAATTAATTTGTATGGGAGCGTTAGATGAACTTTTGGGTACCGATAACACCTACCGAGTTAAAGGCAAAGGTGGGAATATAGAGATTGTCAAACGGTGGTTGATGGAATTGGAATTTGAGGATGACTGCTGGTATGGTCAATTGCGAGGGGAACCCCAAGAGTTTATCGCTTCCCTACGGCTGATGGATGCCCAATTGATGAATATGACTTTAAATCGTCCTTCATTGGAAGAGTTTTTTATGAAGCAGTTGAATAATCCGGGTTTGAGGGAGTAGGGAGTCGGGAGTCGGTAGGGTGGGAAGTGTGGGGAGAGGGGGGAGTCTGGGAAGTGTGGGAAATTTTGATTAAGGGTAATTATCCTGAAATTAAATTATATATTTCTCTTGCCTCTTGCCTCTTGCCTCTTACCTTTACCTAAGGGATGCAGCGCCGACCTGCGGGGGTTTCCCCCAAGACCGCGCTGCATCAAGACAGAGATTGTGTTCACAACTCAAATACAAATGCTATAGATTACTATTGACTTAAAGTCCGGTTTGCCGGATTATGGTTATTTTAAATTATGGAAGTCATCAAGCTAGGAAAAAAAGGTCAAGTCTCTATTCCCAAAGCAATTCTCAAGCGTCTAGGGTTAGAGGGTGAAACTATGCTACTGGTAGAGACTACTGCTGATGGTGGAATTATACTGCGTCCTGCGGGAGTGTATCCGATTGAGATGTATACAGAGGAACGGATTGAGGAGTTTTTATCAGGCGATCGCTGGCTACAACAGAATCATTGATTTTCAAGGTCTTTTTTGGCTCTAATTTCTTGAATGTCTTGCCAAAAATCAGATCTTGTCACATTTTTTAGAGACTGTTGACGTTCTTGAGTATAATCACCAAAACCCCATCCTACATCTTGTAAAAAACGAATTGTATCAACTTGCCCTAATTCCTTAACTAAGGCATAATAGCCTTTTTGTCTTAATTCAATTGGTGTCATTGTTGTTATTTCCTTTTAATACAAAAGTGTTCATTAACCAAGTGACAGGATTATCTAATGTTACTTTTAATAAATGGCTATACTTAATTGCTTTCTTGAGCAATCTATCATCCGTTGTCAACAATACATCTACCTTAGCCGTTTCAGCGCAAGCAATATGAAAAGAATCATACAAACCAAATCCTAACTTTTCTATTTCTTGAGAACGTTTATCTATTTCATCGGTTAAAATTATTTTATTTTCAGCAACCCGTAATAATTTTCTAATCCTGTCTAGTTTGTCAAGATTAACCATTCGGTTTAATTTTGCTTCTATAGCTTCACTACTTACCAGCTTCCATTCTTCTGAATAAAACCGCTGAAAAATATCTAGGATTGTTTGTCCTTATAATCGAATTATATCTTGTCGCCAATCATCAAAAGGACGATTTAAGCAACAAACATCAATATAAATTAAGTAAGATTCAGCCATTACTACCCCTTGGTTTAATCATACCTCGAAGGGAATTGTAATCAATAGCTTAAGTTTAGCATTCGATCCCCATTTCATCGATGTCGAGTGATTCGCTTCAAAGTTGAAAGAAGTGATGCTTCTTTGGAGCCGCTGCCCGATTGGCCGTAGGCCACGCTAAAAGCGATTGACCTTGGCCAAAAGGCCACGCTACGCGAATGGTCACGCTACGCGAACGCATATTCTTAGACAATTAAAAAGATGAGCCAATTGCAAAAAACAGAATCGTGGCTACCAAAACTTTTACATCAAGGTAACTACTTGTTAAGATTGTCGCAGAGATGGCGATCGCTCTCGTCAACATTGGGGTTATTCTCTAGATACTCACGCACCCAATTGCAACCGCGTACGAGCAAATCATCCAGGTTTAAATTCCACAGAATCACCTTTCCGTCACCACTAGTCCAGACAAGGCTATTGCCATCAGGACTGAAATCTACTACAATCTGTTCGTGATCTGTATACCCTTTCAGGGTACTCAGCAAAGCGCCGTTTCTTTCCCAGAGTTTTACCGTACCATCACTACTAGCGGAGGCAATCATCTGCCCATCGGGGCTAAAGGCTACGCTATTGACGTCATCATCATGTCCTTGGAGGTCGCGCAAAAAGGTTCCGTCTGGCTTCAAGAGACTGAGTTTAGGCTCACTACTTCCTAAGGCAATCATCTGACCATCGGGGCTGAACGCTACGCTTCTAACTCCATAGCCATATGATGGCAGGGTGGTTACAGGGGTGCCGTCTAGCTGTTGAAGCAAACCTTGACCCCACCCAGCTGAAGCAATAATCATCTGACTATCCGGGCTAAATACTATATAACTTACATACCCTTCGAGATTACGTATAAAGCTACCGTCTGGCTTCCAGAGCTTAATAACACCACTCCCCGCTGAAGCAATCATTTCGCCATTAGGGCTGAAAACTACACTATCGACAGAATCCCTATGTCCTTTCAGGGTGCCTATTAAAGTCCCGTCTGGTTTCCACAGCTTTACCATTTTGTCGCTACTCGCCGAGGCAATCATTTCGCCATTAGGGCTGAACACTACACTATTGACAGAATCGCTATGTCCTTTGAGGGTGCGTATTAAAGTCCCGTCCGGTTTCCACAGCTTTATCGTTTTGTCCCGGCCTGCTGAGGCAATCATTTCGTCATTAGGGCTGAATGCTACGCTATTGACAGTATCCCTATGTGCTTTGATAATACCTTCTTTAGTGTTGTCCAGCTTCCAAAGTTTGACAGTAGTGTCTGTGCTTGCCGAGGCCAGGGTCTTACTATCTGGGCTGAATGCTAGGCTGCTGACAGTTGACCTATGTCCATAGAGGGTGCGCTCCAAGCTGCCGTCCATTTTCCAGAGTTTTACCGTTTTGTCCCAGCTTGCTGAGGCAATCATTTCGCCATTAGGGCTGAATGCTACGCTATAAACCCCATCGTTATGTCCTTCGAGGGTACCTATTAAAGTCCCATCTGGTTTCCACAGCTTTACCGTGTTGTCGTAGCTTGCTGAGGCGAGGGTGTTGCTATCTGGGCTGAATGCGACTTTCGAGGCACCATGGTTATGTCCTTTCAGGGTGCGTATTAAAGTCCCGTCTGGTTTCCACAGCTTTACCGTTTTGTCCCAGCTTGCTGAGGCAATCATTTCGCCATTAGGGCTGAACACTACACTATTGACAAAATCGCTATGTCCTTTCAGAGTGCGTATTAAGGTTCCATCTGGTTTCCAAAGTTGTACTTTCCCGTCAGCATGAGCCACGGCAATTCTCTTTTCATCGGGGCTGAATACTACACTCTTAACAAAAAGATGAGGCATAACGTTCGGAGGCCGAAAGTTAGCATCTTTGAGAGTTTGTAGCAAGGTGCCATCAAGCCTCCTGATTTCGATATTGTCCGTATTCTCCGAACTTACCGACCAGGTAAGAAACTTACCCTCTTGGGTAGTGAAAACTATTCCCCGCTGTTTTGAGTTGGCTTCTAAGATACCATTTCTGTTCCAAACTTTGACTGTACTATCTCCACTCGTGGCAGCAATCCGCTCACCATTAGGACTGAAAACTACGCTCATCACCCGACTGCTATGTTCTTCCAATCGGTTGCTTTCTCTTATACCATGCACCGCCTGTAGTAGTGTTCCTCTTACTTGATTTTGTAGCTGATTTTTTGGCTTGAATAACAGCAAAAGTGGTTGCTGTAGTGACTTTGCTGCCCTTAAACTATCGACCAAGGCTTGTAACTCGTTCGAGGGCAAGTTGGCTTCTGAGGCTTCTTGAGAAGCCCTAACTTGACCTATCAGCGCCTCCCTTAGAGCAATGAAAGATAAAATGGTCAACCCGCTCAATCCCAGCATTACGCCCAATGCAATTCCCCAATTCCTTTGGGTATTTCGCCGTCTTCGCTTAACACTTCGTAGTACAAATTCCGCTTCTACTTGGTTTAACCAATTGTTATCAGGAGATTTGAGTACCTCCTTATTCAATACATCCAAATAGGGGTTCGCATTCCAAAGAAATCTGGTTTTTCCGTGATCATTCCACTCTAAGGCGGATGGAGTTAAACGACGTTGTAATTCTAGATTTTTCTCTTGTTGAACCCAATTCCTTAGCTTTTCCCATCCCCGCACCAAAGCATCATGGGCAGGTTCGACATAGGGATTCCCATCAGCATCTTCTCCTGTAACCAGTAACCGTGTGTTGGTAAAACGCTCAATTACTTCCTTCACTAAACCATTTTTCTCAGGCGGATATTCCAATTCTGATAACGGTACGCGCCTACGGGCTAACTCACCCCCAGTCAGGGCAACCATCCGCAACATTACATGACAGATAACTTGCTCATAAGCGGGGTTTTCTTTAACTAGCGCCTCATATTCCTCATCAGCCCTTTGAGTTAGCGATCGCATTACTCCCCCCAATTCAATATAATCGGCTTGAGTCAAGGCCCGATCAATAGTGATTCCTCTATATTGTGCCTGCCGTTGTCGTTTTAAATATTTCAAATAAAGTTCGCTCAAGGCAAAAGATAGCAGGGGCAATGCTCCTGGCATATCCGCCACTTCATTAATCAATTCTTCTACAAGTTCGTGGGGCTGAAAATACATCACCCGTATTTCTGCGGGTTTCTCAATCGCTTTCTTTAGTTCCCCTCGTGTCATCCCTGGTACAATAAATCGTCTGCTGTGCCAACGATTTTTAAGCACAGTATTTCCCAGGTTATAGTCTGTAGGAACAAACCTTAAGCCAGCATCCCTGACTTGAGCTTCAAAGTCAGAACGTAGGGTTAATACTACCCGTAATTTATCCCCATGGGCATTTATGGCTGTGAGTATCTGTTGGAAAAACTCTTTACGCTCATCTAAGTTTTGACAGAGTGTAATAATTTCTTCGCTTTGGTCAATAAATAGTAATAACTTAGAGTTGGGGTTATTTTTCGCCCAAACATCAATGGTCCGAGCCAGGTTATGCTGGGGGTTTCGTGGCTCAACCTTAGGTAACTTAGCATTACATAGCACATTATTTAACCCTTGCAAGGGAGTCTCACCAGGACGGATGGGTGGCAAAATACACCATGTCTCGGTATTATCTTGCCGTAGTTTGGGAATTAATCCGGCCTTGACCAAGCTAGACTTACCGGAACCGGACGCACCCAACACCACTGTCAGGGGATTAGCTTTGACAAAATCCTGTAACTTTTCTACTAATTCAGTTCTACCGAAAAACAGTGAACTGTGTTTCTCGTCAAAGGACTTTAAACCGCGATAGGGATTTTGTGACTCATCTAATGGTGGTGCGGGGGGTAAATTAAGTTCATGTCCCGGAGAAAGAAAGATATATTCTCCCTTATCGTGCTTATTTAAACACCAAATACCAGGGGTTTGTCGCAGACGGCATTTTTCTGTGGGTATTTCGACTCGATCCCGTAAATGTAAATATAATTCTGTGGCTGTAATTACCCCATCTCCAACTGGTTTACCATTTTTGGCGGGAGGATAGATATCTGCTGCCCCTTCGAGGGCTTCTAATAATGCCGCTGCAAAAGGGGAATGATTGCCGACTTGACCGCGTTCGCTATCTAAATAAAAGTTATCGAGGGCTTTTTGGTCCGAGGCTGAGGAAGTAATAATTTGCCAGGCTGGGTCAGTAATAAAACGGTCATAACGCTCTTGGTGAATGACTTCTGGCGATGTTAGTAAATCCCTAGTACTTGACCATTTAAAAGCACCAGCAAAACAGCAGTCGAGGATACCCAAGAAATGACGACAGGGTAATTGACTTAAAGCATCGTGTAACTTGGTCATGGGCAGATAACTATTAGTATCCCCCAGGGATGCATCTTGAGGAATTAAGTAACCCGCCGGACCATCATCGCCATTGAGGGCGACTCCATGACCAGCAAAGTAAAATAATAAGCGGTCATTTTCAGTGACTTGTTCGGGTAAGGTATGGGATAAAAATTTGTTGAAGTTAGACAGAGTTGCCACTTCGTCTAAGCATTCCCAGACTTGGTAATCATGCTTGGTGCGGAGAATTTCCACTAGTTTTTTGGCATCGTTTACGGCGGTATTCAGGGGGGAAATACCGTTTTTGTAGTTATTAATGCCGATGATCAAGGCGAGATTACGGGAGAACATATAGCAGTTGGCGATTTTATTAAGTGCCAAATTATGTTTTTTTATTAAACAGGAATAACCCCTGATTAAGGGCAGGGCTGTTTCTTGCGTCGGACTCAAATGCGATTGGTGGGGAGATAAGGAGATAAGGAGATAAGGAGATAGGGGGAATTTTTAGTCATCTCAAGGTATTGTTAACCTTAAAAAAACCTTCTCTCCATCACCCCACCTGCCTTTCAACCGATTGAATTTACAATTTATTCATGAGCAATGTTACAGCCCTGCTGATTAAGGGGCAGATATGTTTCAAAATTCGTAAGCATTTAGCTAAGGCAATATCTGCTAAATGCTGAGTCCTAATAGCCGATTTTTAAGTATCTATAAACTTATCTGGCTAACCACTAATAATTATGCAGCAAATTTTCAAGGGTGGCTCTCCCACAGGACTTACACACGAACACTCTTAAGTCCCCATCTTCCCCCTATCGCCACACTCTTACCCCTGTTACCTAGGCAAGCGTTATGCCTATTCTCAATTACCAGCCTTCATTGATAAATTGAACAAAATTGTTGGCTTCTCTAGGGCTAATGCTAATAAAAATAACCAGATAAATAATTAACATTAGGCTTAATGTATTGAACTCTCTCATTTCTCTTTACCTCATAATAGTTAGTAATTAAATTAGTGATTAGCTTAGTAATTGAAGGTATAATAGTAAGGATTACTAAGTATTCAGCTATCAGCTGTTAATAGCTGACAAGGGTAGCTTTTAAACTAGCCCCTTAGACCTAGGCTCAATCCTGACATTGCTGTCGTTGATAAATCTCCAATTAACAAGCTTTAATCAACTTCTTCTTCTTCTAGTTTTGTAGCTTTTTAAAGTTTTGACAGTACCCTTGTGGGTACTCTTAATCCTAGAACTGTTAGCTTTTGGACTGTGATTCGTCACAATACCCATGTCTGGTCAAAGCTTGCTATCAAGGAGTTTTTCCCAATTCCCGATTCCCGATTCCCGATTCCCGATTCCCAATTCCCAATTCCTGATTCCTGATTCCCGAACCCAATTGAGAACTGTTATATTGGGTGGCACGGGTGCCTACAGCATTGAACTTGCTATCTGCCTAGCTTATAACTCCCTTGAATTGTGCGGTCGTTTTCTTTTATCTGTTAGTCTTCAGGTGCAACCCGTGGCGAATTTAATAATTAGATGCGGAAAGCCGACCTAATTACCTTTTTCTCTGTTCACAAATTTTTCACTCTACCCTGATAACATAGCGTACTGGTAGTTAAGTGTAATAGAGGTTATTACCTCTATTGTTATTCACGTGTTATTCAGCGCTGATTGACTGACAAAACTCCTACAAACTATGGTGTCGCTGCTATCGAGCTAGGGGTAAAACCCCTAGCTAATAACTCAAGTCTGTTAAAACGGACTAGGGATAAAGGGTTGGAGTCGCTTGAAACCAACCTTAGCTATCAGCTGTGGACTTAAATCTACGGCAGGTTTGATAGCACAGCCCAAGATTTTTCAGTGAACCAGTATTCAAAGACAGACTACGCCAGACTCAAACCTCATCTTTATATGCCCGCCGGGATTTTCGGGATTGGTCAATAACATCTAAATCGGTAGCTCCTGAGTAGTTTGTAGCTACCTACTAATTGAAGTAGCAATGGATAAGCCAATGGGAATTTTTAAGCCACGTCAGCAGCCAAAAGAAACCAATGCTCAAAGTGCTAATTTTTACTACTTTAGAGGAATTAGCCATGTAGTGGTGGGCAGATTTCAAGCAGCCATTCTGGAATTGAATGAAGCGATTGAGATTGACCCCAACCATGCTGCTGCCTATGACAACCGTGGGATGTGCCTTCGAGAATTAGGGAAGCATCAAGAAGCCTTAGCAAATTTTCACAAATCAGCGGAAATTTATCAAAAAAAGGGTAAAACCGCAGATTATCACAAGATAATAGCCAAAATTCACGACCTTCACTTACGGTGATTCACTTAAGCCTGTGTAGTGAATGGTATAGGGCTAGGGGCAATGGCATTGGCAAGAGGCAAGAGGCAAGAGGCAAGAGGCAAAAGTTAACTACAGGAGCGCTTTCCGGTTCAGGACTGACACAAAACTGGGCACTAAACGCTACAAGTAGTAGGGTACGTTTTTAACGTACTCTACAGATAGGCTTACTACAGAAGTCCTGAATTCTTACTTTTGCCTTTTTCATAAATTTTCACAAAGCGCCTGATTAACTAATGGGTTGTTCAAAGACTATGCAGGATTGGCGAGGCTCGCCAAAGGCATCGATTGATTAACTCATTTAACAATTATTTGTCAAATGTTATTGGTGTTTTTTATTTTTCCAAAGTTAATTGGAAATTGACTAATGACCAATGTTTGATTATTACTTAATACAAAAGCACCCAGTCATGCAACTTGGTAAAATTCTAGTCCGTAAACGAGTTATTTCTCCTATTCAACTCAATACAGCCCTTGAAATCCAGTCTTTAACTGGTATAAAATTAGGAGAAATTTTGGTAACTAAAGAATTAATTGAATCTGAGGATTTGGAGCAAGCACTCTTGGAACAATATTGGCGAAAAAATGGGTTTTGGGTAATTGACTAATACTCCTGGGTATAATTCAAAATTCAAAATTCAAAATTCAAAATTATTCTGGTTTTTGATAAGTTTTAATGGTATATTCGGATTGGGAGCATATCAAGGCATTAAATTAGGCATAAATTATCATAAAACTCCCAAACTCCTCACACTAGCTACACTCTCCACACTCCCCGTAGCCGGCTGTTGTATCCAAGGATTTTTTGGCAATTTGGTATTGACATCTCAAAATACCAACGCTATAATTACCGATACATTATCTCAAGCAATGACTTGAAGCTGAAGATGGCAGCAGGAAAGTTTGTGCTCACCCCCACTGCAGCCAGGGTCAGGGCAATATCCCTAGTCCTAAGTGGGGTAACTTTAGCCATTTCGGGAAACGGTGTTTTGGCCGACTATGCCTTGGCCGACATGGTTCCGGATGGAACCTTGGGTTCAGAAGAGTCTGTGGTGATACCTAATACCACTGTCCGAGGAGAAATCGGGGATGTAATCGAAGGTGGCGCAACACGAGGGGCTAACCTATTTCACAGTTTCCAGGAATTTAATGTTGGGGAACTGCAACGGGTTTATTTTGCTAATCCCTCTGGGATCGAAAATATTCTAACCAGGGTAACCGGTAGTAATATATCCAATATTCTAGGCACTTTGGGAGTAGATGGATCAGCAAATCTGTTTTTGCTCAATCCCAATGGCATTCTGTTTGGATCCCAATCGAGATTAGATGTAGCTGGTTCGTTTTTTGCGTCTGATGCTAATAGCTTGGTATTTGGTGATGGGCTGGAGTTTAGTGCCACATCCCCACAAGCCCCGCCACTGTTAACTATTAATATTACTCCAGGATTGCAGTATGGCCAAGATGACCCCAGGACAACCATTACAAATGCTGGGAATTTAGCAGTAGGACAAGATTTAACTCTAGCAGCAGGCAATCTGGATTTAAAGGGTCAACTGGAGGCTGGTAGGAATTTGACTCTGTTGGCAGAAGATACAGTCAGCATCACCGATAGTGTAGCGCAACCCTTTAAAGCTTACTCTGGTGGTTTGTTCGTCATCCAGGGAAATCAGTTAATTACGATTGCAGCAAAAAACCATGTCCTAAGTGGTTTATTGGCTGGGTTGGATTTACGGTTGCGCTCTGCTAATCCCATCACAGGAGATACTAACTATACCGTTGGCGGAAATATCATCATTGAGCAGTTAGATGGTAACCCAGGGAATTTCATCAGTCCCAATGATCCGATAATTCTGGCTAATGGGGATGTCAGTTTAGGAAACTATACCGGAGCATCACTGCATATTTTGGCAGGAGGGAGTGTTACCGTTGGTGACATCGAAATTAACTCTACCGATACCGGGGATAATGCGATTAGCCCTAATAACTCCAATCCCTTCTTGGCGAGTCTAGCTAATGTGACCTTGTCCGACGAAGCGCGAACGTCTGTAGTGATTGATGGCAGTAACCAACCTACCTTAGATATCCGGGCTGGTATAGATTGGACATTACTGGGCGGTTTTCCAGGAAATACCGATAGTGGTAACCTTGCCCCTAATTTTGGCAGTGCTGCTACTAGTGCAAATATCGAAATTGGTGAAGTCTCGATTAATGCTCCCAATGGATTGGTATTGTTAACCAATCAGTATCAACCTAACCCATCGTTAGTTAGTGACACCCTTAAAATTAGTTCAATTTTGACTGGAGACGGTACGGTAGTCACCAATAACCGTCAGGTAGATCAGAGTAACCAGAGGTTTTCAGGAAATGGTGGCTCGGTCTTTATTGATTATCGCGGCGGAATTGATATAAGCGTTCGCATTTATTCCTCTTCCGCTTCTGGGACCGCAGGGGATATTACTCTAATTACCAATGAACAACTATTCCTTGATGGAAGTTTCATTGATAGCAATACCTTTGGTACCGAAAAGGGTGGAGATATCACTATCGATACTGGGTCACTGTTGGCCACAGGGGGTGCTCAGATCGAAACCAGTACCTTTGGTAATGCAGATGCCGGAAAAGTGACCATTGTTGCTGATGATACAGTCACCTTTGAAGGGCAACCAGCAAATGGTCAAATTACTAGAGTTTTCAACATCATTGAAAAAAACGCTATCGGTAATAGTGGTGGTATTTCCATCACCACAGGCTCTTTGTTTGTGAATGATGTTTTCTTGCAATCGAGGGTTGTAGGACAAGGAGATGGTGGTGATATAACTATTATTGCTAAGGATCAAGTTGTCGTTGACAAGAGCATTAACTCGATTGCGACCAGAGTGGATGGTGACGGTATCGGCAACGCAGGAGATATATCCATTGATGCTAACTCAGTGACTATCACAAATGGTGCTAGACTCGATGCTGACACCCGTGGACAAGGAAATTCCGGCAATATATCTGTAACAGCTCGGGATACAGTTACCATTGACGGGGTAGCAAGTAATGCTAACGTAGCCAGCGGTTTGCGCTCTCGGGTCGGTCAGGATCGAGAAGACCCAAGGGTTCGCAATCAAGCACAAGCTGAAGGTGGTCGTGGCAATATAACCATCAAGGCAAAGTCCGTTTTTGTTACCAATGGTGGTCAAGTAAGCACTGAGATCAATGACCTAGGCAATCGTGACAACACCGATGAAAATGGTGGTAACATATCAATTTTTGCTGAGGATGATGTTATCTTTGATGGGGTTGCTACTAATGAAAACGGTAATTCATTTTCAAGTATTATATTCACCCGAGTTAGACCAACAGCAGAGGGCGATGGTGGTAACGTATTGATTGATGCTGGGTCAGTTTCGTTTACTAACGGTGCTCTGATAATTTCCGAAACCACTGGCAAAGGAAACGGGGGTGATGTGACAATAAACGCTCGCGATCGCGTTTTATTTGACGGAGTAGTTTTCTTTGGCAACAATAACGATACGGTAGGTAGTGCCATAGTTACGAATGTGCGAGGTGAGAATGGCGAAGGGAATGGTGGCGATATCAGCATCACCGTTACAGAAGGCTCATTGGTGATTACTGAAGGGGCTAAGTTAGAATCCGACTCTAGAGCCAAGGGAGATGGTGGGGATGTAATTATTTCCGTTCGTGATCAGGTGTTAATAGACGGAGTTGGTATTGATGGTGAACCTAGTCGGATCTTGACTGGTGTTCCTGCTAGACAAGAGGGCAACGGTGTTTCTCTTCAACAAGAGGGCAACGGTGGTAATATTGAAATTAACGCTAATTCCATTTCTGTGACTAATGGCGGACTTCTAGATGCTAGCACGAGTAATAATGGTAACGGTGGATCTATAGACTTAAACAGTAAGACACTAACTGTTAATGGTGGAGTTATTTCCAGTGCTGCAGAAGAGACAGTTACTGGTGAAGCCAGTGATATCACAATCGATACTAATACCCTAAAGGTTGAGGATGGAGGGGAAATAACAGTCACAAGTGAGAAAGGGGTAGCTGGCAATCTCAACATTACAGCTAATTCCCTATTGCTTAACGACGGAAAACTTTTAGCTGAAACTCAACTCAATAGAGGCAAAGAAGGAGCAAATATCACACTGGTATCAGACTCAATCGTGATGCTTAACGAAAGCGTGATTTCCGCAGAGGCTTCTGAACAAGCTACGGGGGGCAACATTGATATTAAGACCGATGTCTTAATTGCCTTTCCCCCAACTGATGCTAATGGTAGCGATATCATTGCCAAAGCTAAACAGGGACAAGGTGGTCAGATCACCATTGAGGCTGAAGATGTCCGCCTGATTGAGGAGCGCGAAGCCATTGATGGAAATCGCACTAATGATATCGATGCCAGTTCTGAGTCTGGCCCACAAGGAATAGTTACCATCAACACCGGTAATCTTGACCCCTCTCGGGGATTAGATCAACTACCGAGCAATTTCAGTGACCTATCATCACTTATTGTTGCTAGCTGTCCGAGAAGTGGGAAAATCGCAGCAGATCAACTTGATAAATTTATTGTTACTGGACGCGGTGGCATTCCCCCCAGTCCCCTCGACCCGATTATCGGTCGAACCATTATTGCTGATTGGGTGACTCTAGAGGATAAAAGCCGTACTGAAACTGATAACAATGGCAGTAACGCTCCTTCGACCGAACAGAAGTCTCAGCCCAAAAGGATTGTAGAAGCTCAAGGCTGGATGACGGCTCCCGATGGTACGATCATTCTCACGTCTTTCCCTACCGATACCACTAGCCCACCCAAGCCTTGGTATCACTATTTCTTTTGCCGGGATTGATAGGGCTTGGTCTAGGGAATCGGGAATCGGGAATCGGGAATCGGGAATCGGGAATCGGAATAGGAGGGAGATGGAGTAATGTGGGGAGAGGGGGCAGAAATGAGAGTAATATTTTGCCATAGCGTATTTGACCATAAACTGATAGAACCTGATTACGAAGATGAGATGAAAGCTGCTATTGGAGCTGGCTTCATAACTTCCCTATTCAGCTTTGAAGACTTGACTGATGGCAAGGTAGGTCGTGCATTAAGGTATGTGGAAAATGCCGAAGTGGAGGAATTAGCTATTTATCGGGGATGGATGTTAACGCCTTCATCCTATGGGTTACTTGATCATGGACTTTTAAAAAAGAATATCAAACTGATTAATACTCCAGCAGAATTCAAATATTGTCACTATTTACCTGAGTATTATCCAAAAATAAAGGCTTTAACTCCAAGATCGAATTGGACAGTGGGTCAGGAAATGACTAACTTTGAAGTAATTAATTCCCTGACCGATGAGTTTGGCAACGCTCCTATTATTGTCAAGGATTATGTCAAATCAGAAAAGCATAACTGGCATGAAGCCTGCTTTATTCCAGATGCATCCAATCAAGAGAACGTAAAGAAGATAGTAGAAAGATTCATAGAGCTGCGAGGTTCAGAATTAAATGAAGGGCTGGTGTTCCGAAAATTTGAACAACTGGAATTTTTAACGGAACATTCTAAAAGTGGTATGCCATTGACCAAAGAGTACAGACTATTCTTCGTTTTTGGCAAATTGGTAAAACTGTTTAATTATTGGGATGAAGGTGACTATGGTGATACCATACCAGACCTCACGCCTTTTTTTGAAGTTGCCAAAGCAATAGATAGTAATTTTTTCACCATGGATATTGCTAAGAAGACTAATGATGAGTGGATTATTATCGAACTTGGTGATGGTCAAACAGCTGGGCTCCCGGATAATGCTAACAAGGAGGAATTTTATATAAAATTCAACGAAAATATACGCTTTTAAGCGGCTAAATGGTATACTTTAATTCAGTCCAACACTAGACACAGGTAAATCTGAAAAGACAAAAACTGTCCGGTCTAGTATCGAGGGAAGATACGCAAAGCCTGAAACGGATATGTTTATACTTATTCCACACCTGTTAACGCTTTTTTAGATGAGCAATCCACCTGGTCCTAAGACTCCCATTCTCTGGCAGGTCATTAATTGGATCGTTAGCCCTCTGAGCTATCTTGAGCAATGTGCCCGCAACTATGGAGATGTGTTCACAACGCCCTTGGGAAACAAGTGTGCCCCACTCATTTGCGTCAGTGACCCCCAATCCCTGGAACTGATTCTCAGTCGCGATCGCCAAGAACTTTCTACCCCCGGCGATGCCAACGAGTTCACAGAACCCGTATTGGGTACCCAATCCCTGGTCACCCTCAGTGGTGCACGCCATCAACGGCAACGCCAACTGATGATGCCCCCTTTCCACGGCGATCGCATGAAAGCCTATGGAAATGCAATCGTCGAGATTACTCAAACTGTAATCAGGGAGTGGTCTACTAAGCAAACCATTGAAGTGCGCCCAGCCATGCAGAGGATTTCCTTACAGGTCATTCTGCGCACTGTCTTTGGGCTAAGTACAGCCTCCCGTTATTGCCAGCTTGAAGCCCTACTGACTCAGATGCTAGATGCCTTTAGTCATCGTCTGAGTGTAGCTCTGCTTTATTTTCCCAACCTGTCCGGGTTGGGTGGTTCTATGGGGCCGTGGCAAACATTCCTCAACCAGAAAGTAATGGTTGATCAATTAATTTATGAGGAGATCCGAGATCGACGCCTCAACCCGGATTTCTCCCGCACTGATATTTTGCATCTACTCATGGAAGCCCGGGATGACCAGGGTGAAGCGCTCACTGACGAAGAACTCCACGATGAATTAATGGCCCTCCTGGTGGGCGGTCGTGAGGCTATTGCCACCGCCATGAGCTGGGCATTCTATTGGGTGGCCAAACATCCCGAAGTCAAAGCCCAACTTACCACAGAATTAGACACCTGGCGAGGTAATCAAGACCCGCTGGAAGTCCTAAAGTTACCCTATTTGACGGCGGTCTGTAACGAGACCTTGCGTATTTATCCTCCTGGGATGCTTACTTTCCCAAGGAGGGTAGAAACTCCCATTAAAATTAGGGGTTATTTGCTCAAACCAGGGACATTACTGACCGGTTGTATCTATCTGGCTCATCAACGGGAATCAACCTACCCTGATGCTAAAACGTTCTGTCCGCAACGTTTCCTCGACCATAAATTTAGCCCCTATGAATTTCTTCCCTTTGGTGGAGGTAGCCGCCGATGTATCGGACTAGCCTTCGCTCAGTTTGAAATGAAACTGGTATTGGCTACGATCATGTCTCAACTTGATTTTGCTCTGATGGATCACCGTCCCGCTCAACCTATGCGTCGGGGTGTAACCCTCGCCTCAACCCCAATCCGGATCCGGGTAATCAGCCAACAACCTTAATCTGATACTATTCAACAATAGGATTTAAGCTGTTCGGGGTTTAGATTGGCATACTTAAATTCCTAAGCTTATGTTTATTGCCAATAGCCAGGAATCTAATCAAGAAGGAGTTGAACTTATGTCTAGTCTAGAGATAGATGCTACGTTGTGGATTATGGATGAACTTTATGGGATCAAAGAAGTTCCACCTCAACAAGATTATGAATCATTTACGAAGGCAGTTCTTATCTGTGCAAAAGGAGACGGGACAATAAGTCCGGAAGAAAGAGGCTGGTTCGCCGGACGTTCAGCAGCTTATCGGAATACAAAAGGCTATGAACTCGCAAAAATCTATGCAGGAGATGATGATTTGCAGGAAGTTCTTGCGGGAAGTGCTAACGTTGCTAGTAGGAAAGGACGGCTGATCATTATCTACGTTGCTATTCAAACCTGCACTGCTGATGGAGAATATCATTCAGGTGAACAAGAAAAGGTTCGTGAAATGGCAGCAAAATTAGGAATAGAAGAGAGTGTTGTTCAGGAGATTGAACAATTATGTGTAGAAGAAGCAGAAATTCGCAAAAAGCGTCTTGCTATTTTGTCAGATTGAAGTATGAGCCTTGATGCAATACCTGTTGAGAATGGGCTGTATGGGAAACACCGGCTGAACCCATTTATTGATAGAATAACTCTAACGCGATGCGACCCAGGAGCCGCTACGCGAAGGCAAAAAATCACTTAAAGCTGAATATGGGAGCAGGAAATCAGGTGCTCACCCTTAGCAGAAGCTTGGCTACAGCCATGTCGCTCACTCTGGTTGGGGTAACTGTAGGTATTTCGGGAAACTATGCCTTGGCTGACATAGTTCCGGATGGGACATTGGGTAATGAATCCTCTGTGGTGATACCTAATACCACTGTCCGAGGAGAAATAGCCGATAAGCTCGAAGGTGGCGCAACACGAGGGGCTAACCTATTTCACAGTTTCCAGGAATTTAATGTTGGGGAACTGCAACGGGTTTATTTTGCTAATCCTTCTGGGATCGAAAATATTTTAACACGGGTAACCGGGAGGAATATATCCAATATTCTAGGCACTTTGGGAGTAGATGGATCAGCTAATCTGTTTTTGCTCAATCCCAATGGTATTGTGTTTGGACCCCAGTCGAGATTAGATGTAGCTGGTTCCTTTTTTGCTTCGACTGCTAATAGTTTGGTATTTGGTGATGGGCAAGAGTTTAGTGCCACGTCGCCACAAGCTCCGCCACTGTTAACGATTAATATTACTCCAGGATTGCAGTATGGCCAAGATGACCCTAGGACAACCATTACAAATCGTGGGAATTTAGCAGTAGGAGAAGATTTAACTCTCGCCGCAGGCAACCTGGATTTACAGGGTCAACTCGAAGCTGGTAGAAATTTGACTCTGTTGGCAGAAGATACAGTCAACATCACCGATAGTGTAGCGCAACCCTTTAAAGCTTACTCTGGTGGTTTGTTTGTAATCCAGGGAAATCAGTCAATTACTATTGCCGCAAAGAACCATGTCCTAAGCGGTTTATTGGCTGGTTCCGATTTACGGTTACGCTCTGCTAATCCCATCACAGGAGATACTAACTATACCGTTGGCGGAAATATCATCATTGAGCAGTTAGATGGTAACCCAGGGAATTTCATCAGTCCCAATGATCCGATAATTCTGGCTAATGGGGATGTCAGTTTAGGAAACTATACCGGAGCATCACTGCATATTTTGGCAGGAGGGAGTGTTACCGTTGGTGACATCGAAATTAACTCTACCGATACCGGGGATAATGCGATTAGCCCTAATAACTCCAATCCCTTCTTGGCGAGTCTAGCTAATGTGACCTTGTCCGACGAAGCGCGAACGTCTGTAGTGATTGATGGCAGTAACCAACCTACCTTAGATATCCGGGCTGGTATAGATTGGACATTACTGGGCGGTTTTCCAGGAAATACCGATAGTGGTAACCTTGCCCCTAATTTTGGCAGTGCTGCTACTAGTGCAAATATCGAAATTGGTGAGATTGAGATTAATGCTCCCAATGGATTGGTATTGTTAACGAATCAGTATCAACCTAACCCATCGTTAGTTAGTGACACCCTGAAAATTAGTTCACTTCTGACTGGTGACGGTACCGTAGCTAACCTAGTCGATGATAACTCTACGAAGTTTGAGATAGATAAGAGTAAGCAGAAGTTTGAAGGGGATGCTGGCTCGGTCTTTATTGATTATCGCGGGGGGATTGACATCAGCGATCGCGAAGCGGAGGCCGTAGGCCACGCTAAGCGAACGGCGAAGCCGAATGGCATTGATGCCTCGTCCGCTTCTGGGCAAGCAGGGGATATTACCTTGATTACAAATGGTCAACTATCCCTTGACAGAAGTTTCATTATTAGTAAAACCTTTGGCACCGAAAACGGTAGAGATATCAAGATCGAGACTGGCTCACTGTTTGCCACAAACGGTGCTCAGATCGAAACCAGTACCTTTGGTAAAAAAGCAGGTGAAAAAGTAAATTCCGGGAAAATTACCATTGTTGCTGATGAGACAGTCACCTTTAAAGGGATCCCGAAGGAAACACCACCAAATCGCACTGGCATTGTCAATATTATCAGAGCAGGTGCGGAAGGTGACAGTGGTGACATTTCCATTACCACAGGTTCCTTGTTTTTAACTGGTGGCGCTCAAATCCAAGTCAGAGTTGGAGATCGACAGACCCATAACCAATCCTTTGACGAATCCGTTGGTGACTCAGGCAATATTGAAATTTTTGCCCGTGATCAAGTGTTCTTTGGCACCGAGAACGATCCATTTGGTGGTGCAGTCACTAGTGTCGAGGATGGAGGTGTCGGTAATGCTGGCAACATCAAGATCGAGGCCAGGTCGGTTTCGTTAACTATTGGTTCGCTGCAATCCAACACCCAAGGGATAGGGAATGCCGGTAAGGTAGAGATTATTGCTACAGAAACAGTAACCTTCGACAAAGGTCCTAATTCTATCCTTAGTAGGGTGAACGAAGAGGGCAAGGGTGAAGGCGGTGAGGTCTTGATAGAAACTGGGTCACTTTTTCTTACCAATGGTTCTGGCATTATTTCTCGGACAGAAGGGGAAGGAGATGGGGGTAACGTCAAAATTGAGGCACGAGATCAGGTCATCATCGAGGGGATAAGGATGAAAAAAGATCCTGTTTGCGATGATCCTATATGTTTTAGTGGTGTATTCAGTAGTGTTTCATCAAAAGCAATAGGAAATGGTGGAAACATAGAGATCTCAACTAATCAGCTCATACTGCGAGATGGCGGCAAGATTTCTGCTGAGGCTTTTGAGAATCCGATCAATGACGGCAACAATGGTGGTGACATTGAAATTAACACTGAATTTCTGATTGCCTTTCCCGCAACTCCTCCTGATGGTAGCGATATCCTTACTAGAGCTCCAACGGGTCAAGGGGGTGATATCACTATCAAGGCCTTAAGTGATACCTTAAGTATTGTGGGTGATATTCAAGAGCGCTCAGCCACTGATGACAATGAAAGAAATGATATAGATGCCAGTGGTCGTACAGACGGTGAGGTAGATATCGACCCCCTCGAGAACTTTGATGAGCGCGAACCAAACAGCTTACCCACGGAACCAGGAAATAATCAACTTTACCAGCGCTGTCAACCGGGTAATAGCACTGGCAGTAGGTTGATCAATACTGGACGTGGCGGCATACCCCCTCGCCCAGGTGAAATTAGCAGCAATAGCCATTGGGAAGACCTACGCCGCCCTTCTGCCCGTGGACGGTATCGCTCCCGTACGGCATTGGTGAAACCTCCCGTTAAGCCCCCCACTACCCGTAAGCGAAAACGGATTATAGAAGCTCAAGGCATCATGATTGATGCTGAAGGCAATATCTTTCTGACCGCTAATCCAACAACTACGGTGACACCGGATGGGTCTTGGCGGCTGTCTGGAAAGTGTGGGCAGAGTTAGTGAGGAGATGGGGGGCGTTGCTGATTCTGGGTATGGTTTCGCCCCCCTAGCCCCCCAGCGAGCAATCCCTCGCTGGGGGGAACAAAACTCTTAAGTCCCCCAGAATTGGGGGATTTAGGGGGCTTTAATAAAACCAGATTATCGCGCATTCATTCCTTAATTCAGCAATGCCAGATGGGGAGATGGTGAGAATTTAGGTAAATTTTAAATTCAATGTTCACAAATCCGATTCCCGATTCCCTAATAATAATAAGGATTTTCCGGTTCAGGAATTTTCTTAATCCCACTGGCTTCAATCACCAGCTGGCGTTTATCGTCTAGGGTTTCAGTAATCATGTTACCTTCAACCTCTATCCAGGTATCGGACGGATAATCATTACGGTTTTCAGTTAGTTTTACTGGCAAACCTAAAGGATAAGCGTCAGCAGCACAACAGGTAATCACAAACCGGGAAATTAAGAGATGGTCTGGAGGCAGATTAGGAGGAATGACTACAAAACCATCGACTTTTACCTTTTGACCGGTATAGGCATCGGGTTCAGGATAAACATTCAAAAGCTTGATCCATTCAATGAGGCTGCGCTTTTCAGGATTGCTAGCACTACGAAAGGATTGCGGTTGCGATCGCGTTATGGTGGGGGCGTCGGCAATACCCCGGTGTAGGGCGGTTTGGCTAGTAAATGCTTTGGGTGTCACGATTAAACCAACCATTGCGGTAGCGATTAGGAAGCCACTACTCCAACTAGGGGGAAATAAGGTTGTATGTTGAACAGCTGGTCTAGTTACTCCCTTACCTAATCGGTGTTGACGCTCTAACTTCAGCAGTTGGGATAACCTCAATCCTGATATTAACAATAAAATTAGACCAGTGATAACTACCAAGCTAAAGTAATTGGGATGAATTAATAAGCTTAACTCACCAGTTAGCCAGGATTTCAACAATAAAACTCCCCATAACGCTAAAGCAATTACTTCTAAAAGAGGAATTGACCAGTTTCTCCTGTAAGAACTTTTTCTGGACAAACGTCCTGAATGGTTAGATGGATTCATCATTAACAAGCTACTGGATTGTAGGAGGATTTAAAAGTTAATTTAGGGAGTAGGGAGCAGGGAGCAGGGAGCAGGAAGCAGGGAGTAGTGCTAAGACTGTGGGGATATGGGCTAGACATTCTTAATTCCTAATAATTCATACTTAATAATTAACATTTAATAATCAGTAAATAGTTTTCATTCTACTTATTGTTCCCTGTTCCCGATTCCCGATTCCCGATTCCCGATTCCCTGTTCCCTACTCCCTATTCCCTACTCCCTACTCCCTAACTAACATACAAATTAATAAACAAAGTTAATAAAAATGTTAACTGCCCTGCTATGAGAAATAGGTAAATGATTGACTTGGTTTTAAATACCGATAACAGTAAGCCGATGGCTTTGATGTCAATCATTGGTCCGAAGATTAGAAATGCTAACAACGAACCACTGGTGAAGGTTGAGGCAAAGGCGAGGGCAAAAAATGCATCGACGGTGGAACAGATGGATACTACAGCTGCCAATAGCATCATGGCCAAAATAGACATCACTGGTCCTTGACCGAGGCTGATGATAATATCACGGGGGATAACGACTTGAATAATGGCTGCGATCGCACTACCTAAAACTAGGATTGAGCCTAGCTCCCGAAACTCTTGTATAGCATTTTCGACAAAGAGCTGTAGCCGGTCAGGCAAGGGTTTGCTTTGTATGTCCTGGCTAGGGGATGTGTTTAAGACATTAGTGTCTAAGGGCAAGGGTGTACCAGATTGACCGAGTAAATATGAGCCTGATTGTAGTAATGCTGGTTTATCTTCAGCAAATTTCCTTGGTCTAGAGCGAAACACTGCTCGTTGCAGTAGGGGGGCTAAGTCTTTTTGAGTACTGAAGACACAGCCGATAAAAATGGAAATACTTAAGGAAAATAAAATTCGCAAGACCCAGATTTCCGGCTGGTCTCGAAATGCTACCCAAGTTGACCAAATTACTACAGGATTGATGGTTGGGGCTGCGAGCAAAAACCCAATTGCTACTGGTGCTGGTGCTCCCTGGCTCAGCAGCCGCCTAGCCACTGGCACATTACCACACTCACACACTGGGAACAAAAAACCCACACAACTACCAAAAACTGCTCCTAGAAAGGGGTGGCGAGGCATACTAGCAATCAGCTTGCGCTCATCGACAAAAAACAGCAATAAGCTGGAGAGAATTACCCCCAGTAGCAAAAAAGGTGTTGCTTCAACCAACAAACTCAAGAATAGGGTGAAGGCGTTGTTGAGCTGATTCATGCATTGTCCTGTTTATGCTTGAGCAACGTGTTAAGCAAGAGAAAAATCAAACGTTAAACAGTAGTCTGGGGCAAGGCTTTTGGCTACCACCGATAGGGAATTTCATCGGGAAAACCTTACCTGATATCAGACGATTGTTTTTTAACATAGAGGCCAGATCTTTCACGCTAAGGGTAGCGCATAGCTACACTTCGTGAGAACTTTTGGAATAGGCAAGAGTTTACTATCCTTGTTACTATCCGTTGGAAGCTTAAGCCAATGTCTGACCTAAATAAAATAGTATACCCTAATCTTGACCTATTCCTCTACGATCTACGGGAAGGTCTAGGGCAAGACCCGGAAATTATTGATCACAATCGTGAACGATTCTGGCAAAGAATCTATGGTCATCCCGAGGGTGATGAATCAGACCTGATTCTAGAGCCAACGTTACTGGCTAAGCTAAAACAGGCAGAACGCTCAGAATCTAGGTTGGTGGAACTATTGGGTGCTGATGTGGTCAAGAATTTCGAGCGTCCCTTGGAAGGCTACTACTACCCTATCCAAATTGGTAACACTTACGCCCTTCAGGTTAACTGTTCTGGAGTCTATGCTGATGGTATCAGACAATCCAACCATTCCCCCCAACCCATTACAAATATTAAGAATATCCAAGGGGAAATTCTTGCCCACATCAATCACCAACCTGGAGCAATTGGTCAAACTTGGATCCTGTGGGGTCAACTGTGTGACCGTGATCAAGACCCTACACAAATTGCCCTAGAATGCTACAAGCAACTGGTGTCTAAACCCGACTGGTCAAGAGACTTTCAAGCCCAAGGCAAAGTGCTAGGGGGTACTTTATTTGAATTTTGGCGTCCTCCCGCCAATTGGTCAGAGCCAGAAGCCATCAAGCACAACCATCATCTGTTAATCTGGTTGTTTCCGAAAAAGCCATCTCTTGATTCTATAATAGACACCATTACTGGCATTTATATAGATTTAATTTACCTATTGTATTATCGTAACAAAATTCTTTGGGCTTATGGTGAAATTAACACACCACTAGCAGAATTGAAAGCTGATATAGTCTCAGTTAACACTAGTATTGCTGAAATCAGTATGTTATCTCAAAATACAATAAAGTTACGAGAAATACTAAGCAATAATCTTAACCTATTGTCTCGTTATGCTACTAATTTAGGGATTCTCGATTCCCAAGCCCAAACCATTAAAACCAATATCGAACATTACCAACAACGATTGACTAAGCTAAAACAGGTTGATCAACGGGGTGATTGGCACATTCTCGAAGAATTTAGGGATTTAGCAGCTAGCCAATATCTGCAACAAGTGGAGATGGAGCATGGCAGATTAAAGTCTGGTTTAACCTTACTAGAAAATATGATTCGGACAGTAGATGGCATGACCCAAACTTACCAAACCCAGAGTAATCGTAGCTTACACCAAAGCATTGCTCTGGCTGGCGTGGGAGTAGCAACCAGTAGCATTACTGCGACTGTCCTAGTTAAACAACAACCCCCTGATAATAATACTATCTTTATGATGACACCAGCTTTTGCCTGGAGTATTCTCACTGGTGCGATCGCTACTTTGGTAATGTGGATAATTTTACGGTTATTTAGTCGTTGAGGGAATAGGGAGTAGGGAATAGGGAGTAGGGAGAGAGGGAAGTGTGGGGAGATAGGGAGATGGGGAGATAGGGAGATGGGGAGATGGAGAAAGCAATTGAATGCTTTTCAACCAGTGGATATATCTAAACTTTCAATGCTGATTAGCTTAATAATTTTCTAGGTCAATTATAACTATTAAAAAGTTATAATTGACATGAATATGTAAGCATTCAGGTGATGGGGTTGACAAAGCCACCCCAGTTACTTGAAAACTG